>JAHJAL010000072.1 GCA_018814055.1 Patescibacteria group bacterium | reverse complement strand
TTATGATAAAAAAAGTTGAAAGCTACTAGATATAACTTTCAACTCCCTCATTTTCCTATTATCCTATTTGCCTATTCACCTACAACTTCTCAATCTCCACCCAATCCACCGAAATATCACTCACATCATAGAAATAAACTCTATACTCCATCTCTCCCTCCTCCACCCGCGTAAAGTCCACCCCAAACTCCTGCCACTCATCCACCGCCGTAAAGTCCGTCCCCCAGATCGTCAAACCTTCCTCCGCTCCACTTCCCCCCGAATTATATACATTGATTAGTGCCACCGCGTCTGAGCTGGTATTATCACTCGCTTTCAAGCGAAATGTCGCTCGATAATTCCCCGCCGTTTGATCGAGCGTATATGGCCCGAACATCATCCAATCAGCACCATCAACACCCACTGTCGCGATTCGATCCTTTCCCCCCGAAGCCAAACTATCGTCACCAATATTTCCAGTGGCTCCATACAAATCCTCCGCTTCATATCTTATTTTGTCTTTTTTGACCACAATTATGTTATCAATCGTCATATCAGCATTACCCGCATAATAAGCTCGATACTCCATCACCCCTGCATCATTACGGGTAAACGTTAATTTATTTGTCTGATATGTGTCACTTCCTGCAAAATCGGTTCCATTCAATATCTTGTTTTTATACTCATCCATCCCCGCCGAATTATATATGTCTACCATCAATACATTATCAACTACCACATTATCACTCACCTTCGCCACAAAATTAACCTCCCAATTGCCCTGCGCCAAATCCTCATACGGACCAAACAGCATATGAGTCACACTATCAGCCGTAGTTGCCAGCCAAGCTTGCCCATTACTAGCATTCGCATCAACCACCACCGATCCGGTATTGTGCCGCATATCCTCCGCTTCATAGACCATTCGGTCCACTTCCCCCACCCGCATATTGTCAAAGTCGAGATCAACCACATCATAAAACCACACTCGAAACTCCATACTGCCTTCCTCCACTCGGTTGAACCACAGTCCGAAATTCTGCCATTCATCATTGGCTACAAAATCAGTCCCCTTGATCTCGCGATAAACCCAAGTACCGGATCCATCGTGATTTCTGGCATCTATTCTCACTGCATTATTCACATTGGAATTATCATTTGTTCGTAGCCGAAACAACACCTGATGCATGCCCGCACCCTGATCAGTCGCGTAAGGTCCAAAAAACAGAAAACCCGCATTATCACTTGTAGTACTAGCTTTCAAATAACTTCCACCCTGTGTACTTGTGTCAGTATCAACACTACCAATCTCATGAAAATAATTTTCCCCTTCATATCTCCAGTCATATCCCGGAGTGGGGGTAGTCATATCTACAAAATCACTGCTACAGTCATCACTGTCACTATTAATCGGTTCTCTTTGGATCGAATGTCCGGTCGCCACCCCCGCGTGGGCCGTTACGCCACCATAAGCCCCTCCCTCGAAAACTACTGCATCAACCACCACGTCACCGTCATCGAGCAATACTATTTCATCACCCGAATTAGTTAGACTTAGACTTCCTGTCGACCAGCTTGAATATTTCACCATATCCAACGTCTGCGAAAAATCACTTATATCATCATCACTACTATCAATCTCAAAATCCGGATATTTACCATACAACTCATAAAAACCCACCGCATTTTTGGCCACTACCATTGTTTGGTCGTTCAAAACACTGGCTCCACTGGGAAACTGGTACATCCCTTCTCCCTCCCCCTGCGTTTCCTCATCCCCGATCTTGTAGTTTGACAAATCAACTTCGCCACCGGTTGGATTGTAAATTTCTACCCACTCCTCATCACTATCATTACCAATCGTGTCATAATACACCTCACTCACCAGCAAATAATCAACCACTGCCGCCCTCGCCCGACCCAAATCATACACGCAATAAGCCGACAAAATAATTATCAGCAACAATCCCAACACAAACAACAAATGTTTGTTCATTTTTCCCTCCATCAAAAAAGATAACTTATAAAAATAAATTATCTTCACTATAAAAAACTCCAAATTATTTCCCCCTTAAGCATTCATGAAGTTTGTATTAATAAATATTTCTGCACATTATTACTACGTCATCCCGGGCGTCAAATCCTCCTCCACATTCGTTGTCATATCAAGCTCCGGTGTCACATATTCCTCCCCATCCCTAATATCAAACACATTCGTGTCCTCCAGCAAATAATCAACCGTCAATTTATAAGTCGTGCTACCTTTCCATTCATAAGCTATTCCACAGTCATCGCTTGGAGTATTAATTTCCCCGCACATATTCGGCATATTCCAATTTGGCGAAAAGCTGATAAATGCATCTTCGCCCGTCCAAAGTTGATCTACTGAATCAGTATAGGGATAAAAGCCATATTTTTGATAATACTCATCCAATGCGTTATTAATTTGTTCGGCCGTATTTTCCAGATTCATATCCGCCACAGTATAATCACCATATTTTTCTGGGTCCTCCAAAATATCCAATTGATTATCTGCATTTTCCAAATTTTCTATTGCATTATCAAGATCGAATCCTGAGTTATTCACAGTTCTCCATATTGCATATCCTGCCAAACCAATAATCACCATCGCTAAAACCACCAGCACCATGCCCGCTACCGCCAACCAAATCGTATTGCTCTTCTTGCCCTTTTCAACACTTAAACTTTTGATACTTTTTATACTCTTAAAAATTTTGTATCGATAAATCAATCCAAAAGTTTCCGCAAAAATATTTACCAATAACCGGACTGCCACACTAACCAAAGCCAACACCACCACCATTATCAATGCCAACCACTCCTGTTCACCGGCCATATTTGATAACAAACTTTCAATAAATGAAATCATTTGTGCAATGACATCCATCCCCACCGCTACTCCCATCACAATCGCTATCGCAACCGCCATCCGCCAGAAAACATCCCACCACATCCCCCTGGTATACGCCTTACTCTTGACCAACACATCAAGGCCCCTTTCTTCTCGGCTAATCAATATGAATTCACTAAACGAATACCAGACTCCAAAAATAATCGCCGGGATAATCAGCAATACAAATCCACCCGACATGATCAATCCCAGCACCAACATCACCCACCAAAATTCAAACAACTTCGACCAGGTTCGTTTATAAGCATCAATCGCCCCGATATTCTCCTCGCCAAAAGTCACGATTTCCACCTTGGCCGCCACCGACCATAGACCAAAAATCACCGATACCAATGTCCACACCATCACTAAACCAACAATGATAGCAATCGCTGCGATTTCCATTGCTTCATTGCCTGTCAAAGTATCTTTGACAGCAAAATAAAAAAGA
Source organism: Patescibacteria group bacterium (assembly GCA_018814055.1). Classification (GTDB taxonomy): domain Bacteria; phylum Patescibacteriota; class JAHJAL01; order JAHJAL01; family JAHJAL01; genus JAHJAL01. Next base: position 4,817 of record JAHJAL010000072.1, on the reverse strand, counting down.
GCGAAAATCGCTCCCACTATTACCAAAACCCCAAAAATCACCAGATATTTAATCAATTCAACCTTGATAAAAACCCACAAATTCCGCCAAAACTCCCGAAAACTCGTTGTTATCAATTCACCAACCCCGATCAATTGCTTTTTTTCACCATTTTCTTTATTTTCCCCTATCGATCCTCCTATAGAATCAATTTGCCCCGTTTGTTCCATTTAGTAAAATTAATAATATTCTTACCTATATTAACTCATACAATTAAACATTTATAAACATTTAAAAAAAATTAAGCTCCGGTACTGGCGCCCGATAAAGTTATATTATTTGGCGGTCCGGAGCTTAACGACTCCTTCGTAGCATCCTTAACTCTTAACGAGTAGGAGCTAGGGATTGCTATGTGAAGGACATTGCCTTCTTACAACCTGCAATCCGTAAAGAAGAAGTTTCAAACCGTTCTTCCGGCCGCCACGGCGCCTTCCAAAATTTAATCACCAGACAATATAATGGTCTATATTGTCAAGCTGGGTGGATTCAAAACCCCGGAAATTAAATTCTAAAACGCACCGTGGATGCCCACTCCGGCATAAAGCCAGAGCCAGGTGTGCAGGCACCTTTCACCGAACAGTAAGAAAGTCTAAAAACTATATTCGTTTTGTTTTTTTCCTCCCAAGCTTGTCAAAATCCTCAAATAATAAATTATTAGGATGACTCGTCTCGAGATATTTTGCCTTGTTTTATAAACAAGACCTTGATAAAACGATAGTTTTTAGAGTTTTCTTACTGTTGCAAGTGCAAAAGGTGATATTTGTGTAAGAAAGTCGTTTGTGTTTTTAAATTACTATTTTGTTTTAAATTTTATTTTCTTTTATTTTTGTTTTCATTTAAATGTACCAAAGGAATCAAAATATGTCAATATTCATTTATCAAGCAAATATCTCACAAGCTACCAAAACCCACCATTAAAGCATATTTACAAAATAATTTAATATTGCATAATTCCCCACTTATCCACAGGCAAGATTTTTTATAATTTTTCCCTCCCAAGTAATTAGTAATTTGTAATTAGTAATTAATTCCTGTTGACTTTCCTATTACCCTCTTGATAAAATAAAAACACTCGATTTTTATGCGATAGAAAATACATTCATATAACCCAACAAAGCTTGCCTGATAAAAACCATATACAAAGCAAGTTCTAGTGTTTTATTGTATTAAAACCTCACATTAATTAAACCAGCCCATTATAAATAAAATGATGGCTAAGGAATGAGGAGATATTTTTATGGCAAAAAAAATAAACCCTCCTGGACCAGCTGATGTCAAACGTGTGTATTTCGGAAAACAACGCGAGTGGGTAAGTTTACCTGACCTCAATACCATGCAGACATCATCGTATAATTGGTTTTTTCAGCATGGTCTGCGGGAGTTATTTGACGAAATTTCCCCAATCGATGATTTTACCGGTAAAACCCTGTCACTGCAATTCGGGGACTATTATTTGGATGAGCCCAAACACGACGAATTCTCCTGTCGGGAGAGAAATTTCACCTATAAATCTTCTCTGCGCTGTCAGGTATCTCTGATCAACAAAGAAACCGGCGAAATCAAAGAACAAGAAGTATTCATGGGAGATTTCCCCCTCATGACTTCCTCCGGTAGCTTCATTATCAATGGCATAGAAAGAGTAGTCGTTTCCCAGATTATTCGTTCTCCCGGGGTATTGTTTACCTCCGAACGTACTGCCGGCCAGGAATATTTCGGTGCCAAAGTTATCCCCGATCGTGGTGCCTGGCTGGAAATCGAAACCAACAACAAAAACATCATCTACGTCAAAATCGATCGCAAACGAAAAATTCCCATCACCACACTATTGCGCGCCTTTGGTTTATCGACTGATGAAAATATCGTTGAAACTTTCAAAGATGTCTCCACCGACGAGGATCGTGATTATATCAAGACCAGTCTCATCAAAGATCCGGCCGATAACCATGAAGAAGGTTTACTGGAAGTGTATAAGCGCATCCGACCCGGTGACCTGGCTACTGTCGAAAACGCTCAAACCCTGATCGAAGACATGTTTTTTAACTTCCGCCGCTACGACTTCGGCAAAGTAGGCCGATACAAGATCAATAAACGGCTCAATCTAGATACCCCCAATGACAAAAAACATCGGACTATCAGCTTGGAAGACCTGATTTCTGTCGTCAAAGAAGTAATCCGCCTCAACCTCGTTGGCGGACCGGCTGATGACATAGACAACCTCAAAAATCGACGTGTCCGTTGCGTGGGAGAATTGGCCCAAAAAACACTGCGAGTCGGCTTATTGCGCATGGAAAGAATTGTCAAAGACCGCATGAGCGTTTCCGATATCAACACCGTCACCCCCTCTGCCCTGATCAATGTTCGACCGCTTACCGCCGCCCTTCAGGAATTTTTTGCCAGTTCGCAGTTCTCGCACTTTATGGACCAGACCAATCCGCTGGCCGAACTGGAAAATAAGCGCCGTATTACTGCGATGGGACCGGGGGGACTTTCGCGTGAAAGAGCCGGCTTTGAAGTGCGTGATGTGCATCATTCCCACTACGGCCGCTTATGTCCGATCCAAACTCCGGAGGGATCCAATATCGGCCTGGTTAGTCACCTATCATGTTTTGCCAATATCAATGAATATGGTTTTATTGTCACGCCCTATCATCCGGTAATTAGAGAAGTTCCCAACGATGGTCAATCGTTGACTGGGCATATTATCCGGGAAAAAATCCTTGACCCTGATTCCAAACAAGAAATTGCCACTGCCGGCACGGTCGCTTCTGCCGACTTGGCCCAAAAAATCAACAAACTAAAATTTAACAAAATATTAGTTGAGCCCCAGGTCCAAAAAAACGTTGTTTATCTTGATTCAGGTGAAGAAGAAGATTTTGTCATTGCCCAAGCCGATATCGAACTTTGTCAAACCAACCATTTCGTTGATGAACTAATTGCTTCCCGCAACAAAGGTGAGCCGGACTATGTGCCCAAAGAAAATATTGATTATATTAGTGTCTCCCCCAAACAAATTTTCTCTGTCGCTACCGCCCTAATTCCTTTTGTTGAAAACGACGAAGGCACCAGATCATCCATGGGATCAAACATGCTCCGACAGGCAGTCAGTTTGATCAACCCCGAATCTCCGATAGTAGGTACCGGTATGGAGGAACAAGCCGCTTTGGATTCAGGTGAAATTATTACCGCCGAAGATTCTGGAGAGGTCATATCCACCACCGGCAATAAACTGTCCGTCAAATACAAAAACAAAAAGACTGTCGACTACAATCTCCGCAAATTTATCAAATCCAATCAGGGCACTTGTATCAACCAGCATTTGGTTGTCCAAAAAGGCGACAAAGTCAAAAAAGGCCAGCTGCTTGCCGATGGTACCGCGACGGACAATGGTGAATTAGCTCTTGGACAAAACATATTGGTGGCCTTTATGCCTTGGGGTGGATACAACTTCCAAGACGCGGTCATCGTTTCCGAAAGATTGGTCCACAATGATAGTTATTCTTCCATCCATATCGAAAATCACTTGATTGAAGTTCGCGAAACCAAACTTGGCCCCGAAATCATCACCCGGGACATTCCCAACGTTGGTGAAGAAGCACTAAAAAATCTAGACGCCGACGGAATTATTCGCCTTGGGGCAGAAGTCACTACCGGTGACATACTGGTAGGTAAAATTACCCCCAAAGGCGAAACTGAATTATCCGCTGAGGAAAAACTCTTGCGAGCCATCTTCGGTGAAAAAGCCCGTGATGTCAAAGATACGTCGTTACGATTACCGCACGGCGAAAGAGGCAAAATAGTCAATATCAAAATATTCACCCGTGATAAAGGCGACGAACTTTCTACTGGTGTTACCAAAGCTATCGAAGTCAGCGTCGCCCAACTGCGCAAAATCCAAGTTGGAGACAAAATGGCCGGCCGGCACGGCAACAAGGGTGTTATCTCCCGTATACTACCAACCGAAGACATGCCATACTTACCCGACGGCACACCTGTTGATATCATATTAAACCCACTTGGTGTTATTTCCCGTATCAACCTCGGTCAGGTTATGGAAACTCACCTGGGCTGGGCCGCCAAAACTCTTGGCTATAAAGTAGCTTGCCCGGTGTTTGAAAGCGCTCGCTGGGAAGATATAAAAAAAGAATTATCCAAAGCCGGCTTACCCGAGAGCGGCAAAATCAAACTTTTTGACGGCCGCACCGGCAAACCATTTGACCAAGAAGTTACCGTCGGTTACATATACATGATGAAACTTCACCACCTGGTTGAAGACAAAATGCATGCCCGTTCCATCGGTCCCTATTCCATGATTACTCAGCAACCGCTCGGCGGTAAAGCTCAATTTGGTGGTCAAAGATTCGGCGAAATGGAAGTCTGGGCGCTCCAGGCTTACGGTGCCGCTCACACTTTGCAGGAAATGATTACTATCAAATCCGACGACGTGATCGGTCGCTCCAAAGCATACGAATCAATCATCAAAGGTGAAGATATCAAAAAACCCACCACCCCCGAATCATTCAACGTTCTGCGTCGCGAACTCCAGGGTCTCGGTCTCAAAGTCGACCTCATCGACTCCCTCAAAAGAGACTCCAGAAAAAAATAGAAACATGCGGTAGCGCGAGTTGTACAAATTATTATCATTATCAATATTTTTCTTTTTACGGCGCGTAGTAAATTATCAGATAATATCGCCCATAAAGGTTGGCCGAAAATAACCACAATTGTACCAATAAGCGGTAAGCGTTAAAAAGAAAGATATTGGTGATGATAATAATTTG
>JAHJAL010000071.1 GCA_018814055.1 Patescibacteria group bacterium | reverse complement strand
TTCATTATTAATTATTCATTTCCTATGGGTAAATCCTACTAATCATCCTCGGAAACGGTATCGTCTCCCGTATATGCCGAATCCCACACATCCACCCTACTGTCCTTTCCAAACCAATCCCATATCCACTATGCGGCACACTACCATATCTACGCAAATCCAGATACCACTGGTAATCGGCAATCGGCAACTTCTCTTTTTTCATCCGCTCCAGCAGCAAATCATAATCATCCTCCCTCTGCGACCCGCCAATCACTTCACCATACCCTTCCGTTGCCACCAAATCCGAGCACTTGTATACCGCCGGATTCTCCGGATCCTGCTTCATATAAAACGCTTTAATTTCTTTGGGCCATTTCTCCACAAAAACCGGCACATCACTCTCGGCTGTCAATATCGTCTCATCATCCGCCCCCAAATCCTCTCCCACTTTTATATCCGATCCCTTAGACCGCAAAAATTCAATTGTGTCATGATATGTCATTATCTTGAATTCATTGTCCGTCCTTTTCAACGCTTCCTTGTCTCTTTTCAAAATATCCAACTCCAAATCACACTCCGCCAATACTTTTCTGATAATATGCCGAATATTTCCCTCCTGGATTTTCATACTCTCTTCATGTTCCACAAAAGCCGCCTCCGCGTCCATCATCCAAAACTCCGTCAAATGCCGCCTGGTCTTGCTCTTTTCCGCCCGAAAAGTCGGTCCAAAATCAAAACAACGCCCCACGCTAAAAATCGCCGCTTCGATATATAGTTGTCCTGACTGAGACAAATACGCTTTACCCTGATCAAAATAATCCACTTCAAACAAGGTTGTCGTCCCCTCACACGCATTGGGCGTCAAAATCGGCGCATCAATCTTGATAAACCCCTTATTATTCAAATACTCATACATCGCATTGATCACTACATTTCGCACACGTTGAATCGCCCATTGCCTAGGACTACGCAGCCACAAATGCCGATTAGTCAGCAAAAAGTCCGGCCCATGCTCTTTTTTCCCAATCGGATACTCCTCACTAATCTGCACAATAGTCAAACCAGAGAGTTGCACTTCATATTCCTCCTTCTTTGGGTGTTTCGTCACCTTCCCCTTAATAACAACCGAACTCTCAATAGTTACTTTTTGCGCCTCTTCCCAAATCTTTTCATCCACTTCATCCTGACTAACCACCACTTGCATCACACTCGTTCCATCCCGAAACTGCCAAAACATAATCTTTCCACTCGAGCGTAGATTATAAATCCACCCCTTCAATAACACTTCCTTGTCCAAATGTTGTTTCAAATCCTTCACAAAAACTTGTTCCATAACTAATTTCTCCTCAATTTATACATACATATATTATAAATGTTTTCTACATATACACAAAAAAACCGAACTTCGTTCAAGCTCGGCACAATACAATAAAAATCATAAAATCCCGAGCTAACTGGTTCGGTTATTATTGCGATTATTATCGTTTACAAAAACACTTTTCATAATATATCCAAAATAAACCCAAACATCAACCCTGTCAAGCACCCATTCTCCTATCTCCTATCTCCTATTTTCCTAATCCCTAATCCTCTCCGCCATCTCCCGCAACTCCTCCTCACTCACCGCCGGCCCATTATGCGACGATATATATCCTTCATATTGAGTAAACACCTTATCAACGTTAGACTTATGCTCTTTCCACTCTTTCATATCTCCCGTCCCATGCATCGGAAACAACTTGGCATGAATATGATTCACTCCCATCCCTTCCCAGATCACGCCCGTCCTCCCGACATCCGGCAGCTTATCATCAATCAACTTACATACCTGTTTTATCGCCACCGACATATCTTTCAAAACCTCATCCGGCAAATCAGCCACATAACTATCATAATGCTCCTTGGTCACCACCACCGAAAACCCCGGCGTATTGGGAAAAATCGACAAAAACGCCAGATGCTTCTCATCCTCCCAAATCTGATAACTCGGCACCTCCCCGGAAATAATTTTGCAAAAAATACATTCACTCATAATATTTATTAATCATTACCAATTTACGAATCGTGCGAATTTTTTTGTATGATGTATATAATTCATGTGACCGCACCTGTGTGAGCTCTCACCATAATGCATTATATGTAATAAGGGCGAGTCTGCGGCGCATGAATTATATACATCATACAAAAAAATTCGCACAATTCGTAAATTACGCTCATAACTTCACTACCCATCCCTTAACACCACCCCAAACTCCTCTTTCAACTTACCAATAACTTTTTGCATATTCTTCTCCACCAGCTCATCACTCAACGTCTCACTATCCGACTGCCAACCAAATCGAAGCCCCACACTCTTCAAATCCTCCGCTTCTCTCCCTTCTAGTAATTTGTCTTTAGTAATTAGTAATTTCTCCCCACTTATTTCATCAAACACAACTACATCTTTCAACGTCTTTCCACCAACATCCTTCGCCACCACAATCATCTCTCCACTCATCACATTATTATCTACAAATAGGGAAATATCATACTTCGAAACCGGAAACTTCGATGGCTCTTTATATTCAACTGTCTCTACAAAACTATTTACCAATTTTTCCAAATCAAATTCAGCAAAAACAACTTTGCCCGGAATTTTACTTTCACTCAATTTCATCGGATGAATCAAGCCAAACGAACCAATTATACCCTTATCTTTGATCAGCACCACGCTATTTACCGGATGCAATATATCAATATCACAATCAACCTCTTTGGCTCTTTTCAAATCAAAATCATTCCAACCAACATTGCCCAGCCGCAGCATCCCTTCGATCACACCCTTCACCTGCAAAAACAAATCTTTGCCATCTTCCTTGTCAGAAAATATCATGCTCAAATGAGTCTTTTCCTTGTTCTTCAATTTTTTGCCAAACACCTGTCCCCACTCAAACAACTTCACTTGTTCATCATATTTCTTCCACTTCTTATACTTTTCCACCATCCCCGAAATCAGTGACTGCCGCAAAAACTGCAAATTCTTGTCCACCGGATTCAACAATTCATAAGAATCCTCCACATCAAACCCCCATCCCGATAAATCCTTAGTCGAAACAAAGCAGTACGAATACACTTCCGAGTAACCCCGATCACAAAGATAGTTCAAAATCCGGTTACGATATCGCCTGACCCCCTCCGGTCCAGGGACCACTACCGGCATCTCGAAAACTTCGGGTTCAATTTTGTTGTACCCATATATCCGCCCCACTTCCTCAATCAAATCATCTTCATTTTCAATATCCACCCTAAGCGGGGATATTCCCACCGTCAAATCATCATCACCCGGCTTTTTTATCTCAAAATCAAGAGATTTAAGAATCTTTTTTACATCATTTTTGGGAACATCAATTCCCAAAAAACTATCAATATTTTCATATCTCAATTTTTGATCTTTTTTGAGCAATCGCTGTGATCGCACATCAATCATCCCCTGCGCCACTTGGCCACCACAAATCTGAGAAATTAAATAAGCCGCCCTATCCAGCGCTTGGGTAGTTAGTGCCATGGGCAAACCTTTACCGAATCGAATCGAACTGTCAGTCTGTACCCCCAATGTCCTCGAACTCTCATTGATCAGTTTTCTGGCAAAATTAGCACTCTCCAGCACAATCCGACGAGTATTGGGCAACACCCCACTATCCGCCCCCCCAATAATTCCCGCCAGCGCCAATGGTCTTTTCTCGTCAGCTATTATCAGATCTCTTGCCGAAAGCACCTTTTTTTGATCATCCAACGTCATGATCCGTTCACCCTTCTTGGCCCGCCTGATCACCAACTTATGCCCGATTATCGAATCATAATCAAAGGCATGCATCGGTTGTCCGTACTCCAGCATGACATAGTTGGTAATATCCACTACAGAATTTATTGGCCGCATCCCCGCCATTACCAAGCGCCTTTTCAGCCACATCGGCGACTCCCCAACTTTCACCCCATCAACTACCCGAGCCGAATAACGCAAACACCCGGCCATATCTTTGACCTGAGCATCCAACAAATCATCTATTTTTTCCT
>JAHJAL010000070.1 GCA_018814055.1 Patescibacteria group bacterium | reverse complement strand
GAGTTATTTTCTACCTTCAAAAGCCTTGGTGAGAGTAATTTCATCAGTGTATTCCAGGTCAATTCCCATCGGCAAACCGAAGGCCAGGCGAGTAATTTTGATGTTTTGGTCGGATAACATGTTTTGGATGTAAATGGCTGTAGCTTCTCCTTCCAGATTGGGATTGGTGGCAATTATTAATTCAAACATATCATTGTTATTTACTTTGTTTTTGAGGTTCTCCAAAGTGAGGTGTTCCGGTCCGATTCCTTCAATTGGTGCCAAAGCGCCGTGAAGAACGTGATAATGTCCTTTGAAACCGGTTTTTTCAACGGCAATAATGTCTAATGGCTGTTCAATTACACAGATTGTTTGTGGATCGCGTTTGGGGTCCTGACAAATTGAGCATGGGTCTTGATTGGCATAATTGTGACATCTGGAACAAGATATTAGGTTTTTCTTGAGGTTGGTCATAGCCTGACCAAAATCCAGAACATCTTGGCCTGATTTGCGTAGAAGATAATAAGTAAGTCGACTGGCGGTTTTTTGGCCAATACCAGGTAATTTGGCGAATTGATTGATCAAATTGGTGATAGATTGGGGAATGTGGTTCATTGTACATTGATATTCAAAAATACTCCCTGATCTTCCATCCAATTTTTTCCTTCGGCTACTAGTTGGAAATATTCTGTATACAGACCAGATTTATTGGGAGCTCTAATTTCGAAGTTAAAGGTAGCGATTTCTCCGGGGGCTATTTGTGACTCTTCCATGTTGGTGAGGCGATTGCCAGAGAGCCATGTGTTTGAGTCATGGAAAGTACTTTGGCGGTCTTTGGGGTGAGAGGTGGCCAGGCGGACGGGATAAGTTCCGTTGTTGTACCAGGTTTTGCCACCGGTGTTTTTGTATCGAATTTGTAGAGTGGCGGTCTCCCCCTGGTCTAAGGTTGGATAGTTGGACTGACTGACCCATTGGCTGCTGTACTCTGGTTCCCAAACATTTATGTACCAGGTTATATCACTATCTGCAAACCAGGAGTGGTTTTCGGCTACCGGGCGGAAATGTTCTTCGTATTCTTTTATTTCATTGGGGGCAGTGATAGTAAAACTAAAAGTAGCTTCTTGGGTGTTGGCAATTCCGGAGCTATCTAATTTTGTTGGGCGATTATCCCCTATCCAGCTATTGTTTGAAAATACTGAAGCCCGATCTTGTGGGTTGTCCGTACCCAGGTGAATGGGATTTTGTCCAACATTGTACCACCAGTGTTTGCCGGTGTTTTTGAGTTTGACCCAAAGCGTAGTTGTTTCACCGGGTTTGATGGTGATGCGTTGGGGGGATTGGTCAATTATATCGGCATCATAATCGGGAGGTGTAAAGGGTGCCTGTACGCCGGATTCGTTATGAATAATCACTTTAGTGCCGTTTGGCGCCCAGCTGTATAGCCACTCGGCATTGGAAAGTGCCAATCGGATGCAGCCATGGCTTACTCTCCATCCCAGGTGGTTTTCTCCTTCATATACCCTTCCCCAACTGTATTGCCAGTATGGCAGCCCGTGTATTCCATATCCTCCGTCGGATGTAATTGCCATCCAATGAGGCATATACAAGTCATAGGGCGTTGAATAGGCATTGAGTATATGGTTGTAAATATAGTGAGTGCCAAGGGGAGTAGGCATGTCCCAGGTGCCGGTAGAAATGGCGAATTCGTTGATAATACGATAGTCTTCGATGATGGTCATCCTTTGGTCGTTGATGGATATATCGATTACTTTTCCACCTCCTGCCGCGGCTTTTTGAACAAACTTGTAATTATCTGTTTGCAAAAAAACCAGGGCAAGAGCCAGAATTAGTCCTGAAATGGTCGCTTTTTTCATTTTTTGTTGTTTTTGTGATTAATAATAAATTAATTGTTATATTTACATCTTATAATGTTTGCAGGAGTTAATAAAGACAAAAACTCTTCAAAGTGTGAGTATTTCGTATACCAAAAACCCCCATATTTTGTTTGCGGGGGTTTTTGGCAAAAAAGCGGCTTTAAAAACCATGAAATCTAAAGTAGGATTAAGAAGAATAAACGGGAGAAATAATCAGTTGGGTCTGGATTTTCTGGAGAGTTTGGTCGATGTGAGCTATTTGTTGGTGAATGTCTAAGATGGATTTCAGTTTGGCAAGCTGAGATAATTGTTTTTTGACCGAATTTAGTTGATTAATTATCTTCTTTTTGTTGATGCGGTAATCTTCGAGGTATTGTTCGATAGCAGCGATCCAGATTTGGTAGTCGGATATGACTTTGGCGATGTTTTTCTTGGTTTTGGTGGTCATGAGTGTCCTCCTTAATATATTTATCTTAATAACCGATTTTTATTATATAAAGAAAAAAACGCTTTTTTAATTGATTATAAATAAGCGGTTGGATTTTTGGGATAAACGGTAATTTACCAGTTTAATTTGGCTTTGACTCGGGCGGAGTAGCGGCGAGAGACGGGAATGGTTTCCTGGTTATTGAGTTCAATTTGATAATTAGATTTTTGCCAGAGATACATGCGGGAAATGTGTTCGGTGTTGACAATATGCGACTTGTGAGCGCGGACAAAGTTTTCAGGAAGGGCTTTTTCTAATTCCTGCAGCTGATAATGTACTCTTTTGGAACATTTCTTTCCAGTATGAACAAAGACAACCGGGCCCTCAGCGTGGAAGTGGGTAATGTCTTGGAGGTTGAAAATATAACGGTCGTTGGGATTGGTGCCGACAGCAGTGATCTTGCCGCCCAGGAATTGGGTAGTTTGTTTAATTTTATTTTTGGTAATTTTTGCGCTTTGGGGGTTGTTGATTTTGTCGGTGATTTTCTCAATAGTTTGCTCAAAACGTTTGGCGTCGATTGGTTTTTGTATGTAATCGACAGCGTTTAATTCAAAAGCTTTGACGGCATATTCGTCGTAAGCAGTAACGAATATAATGTAGGGTGGATTATCTAATTTGGCAATTTGTCCGGCCAGCTTGATACCGGAAATATAAGGCATGTTGATATCTAAAAATATTAGCTGGATATCATGGTCTTGGATGGTTTTGGTGGTTTGTTTGGGGTTGGATAGGTCGTATATATTCTTTTTATCAATATATTGACTGCATTGATAGTATAGTTCTTCGATGGCTGGTTGTTCGTCGTCGACGATGAGGGTATTTATTTTTAGCATAAGATAAAAACATTTATTGGTGTTTTAAATGGGAATTTTAAGTGTGACAATAGTACCTTTTTGAGAAGTGTTGATGTCGACTAGATCGTCGCGTTCGTAGAAGTTTTTGAGTCGGCTATATGTACTGGGGAGGCCAAGGTGTTTATGTCGTTTTTTGGCTTTTTTGATTTGTTTCATGGTTTGTTCGGGGATACCTTGGCCGTTATCTTGGGTAATCAGGTATAGAAGATTTCGGTCTTTTTTGGCGCAAATATGAACTTTGACTTCGTCCTGCGTGCTTATGTTGTGAATTATAGCATTTTCGACAATGGGTTCCCAGATAAGATTGGGGACTTGGTATTTGTTGTAGATATCGGGTATATCTTTGGTAATTTTGACGCGCGTACCAAATCTGGCCTTGGCAATGGTGAAATAGCTGTCGATATTTTTGATTTCATCTACCAGTGGCACCAAGTTGCCCTGCTTTCTAAGACTGCTTCGCAGTAGTGCTGATAGTTCTATGACAAGATCGTGGGCTTTGGCCGGGTTGGTGCGGGTAAGTGAACCGATGGTGTTGAGGGAGTTGAATAGAAAATGGGGATTGATCTGCGATTCGAGGGTTTTGAGGCGAGCTTGATGATGATGAGAAATGGTTTGTTGCTGTTTTTGGAAATGAATAATGGAATATATTATGTATAGAAAAATTACTACGCTGGTAACTTGAGTAAGGATAGCGATTAGTACGGAGATGATATTGGCCCATAATGTTTGATAGAGGTAGCCCTCAACGAGGAAATAGAAAATACCGACTTGCATTATGGAAAATCCAAATTGCAAAAGAGCGGCGGTGACCATCTTTTTGCGATGGCTTTGACGGATCCAGCTTATTAGTCCACTGACAATACCGGCAACTAAAGTCAGGATGGCATAGGGCCACGATAGTGGAAATAATGTTTTGAGCATGAGGGAAGCGACCAAAGAAACAGTGAAGCTAACTTGGAGGCCGGCTAGAATGCCGGAAACGATAATAATCGGCAGTGCTAGATCAAATATCAATAATCTTTCTTCGCCGTAGTTGAAAAATAATGTCAGGGTGTAGATGAGGATAAAGGTCAGTACCAGGGAGATTTTTTCCACTAGTCCCGGTTTGACGATGTTGAAATTGTTTTTGATAACCAAGTGACTGATGACAAAGGCGATGATCAATATGATAGCGCTGCGGCCGGTGATATCTAATATTTGGTTCCAGAAAAAGATGTTTGGGGACATAATATAGATTTGTGTGGTATATGGTGTTCTTCTTTATTATAAATTACTAATGATGAATTACGAATTATGATGAAAATAGTTGAAAGAAAGTTTTGACATATATTTAACACTTGTGTTAAGATTGATTTAGATAGATAATTAACACTTATGTTAAGTAATAGTTCGACAAAAGTTGAGGAAAGGGTGAAGGTGGTGGTGAGTTTTGGGGAAAAGACCACTCCCCTACTCCTGGTGTGGAATGGTCGTAGGATTTATGTCAAACAGATGAATTTGCAGTTTGAGAAAAAGGTTGGGGATAGCTTACTTTATTATTTTCATGTAAGTGACACAGATGACAATGGATACAAGTTATGTTTTGATACAGAAAAATTGAGTTGGATGTTGGATGAAGTAACGTTTTGATTGGAAATTTATAAACAGGAGGTATTTATGAAATTAAAACTTGGTAAAAATGATTTATTCAATTTTCCACAGAGCCGTAAACTAATCATGCATATTGATATGAATAGTTATTTTGCGACTTGCGAACAGCAAGCCAATCCGGCTTGGCGGGGCCGGCCGCTGGGGGTTTGCAGTTATTTGCATCCCAAAGGGACGATTATCGCTGCCAGCAAAGAGGCAAAGGAGATTGGGATTGGACTGGGAACCAAGGTATGGGAGGCGAAGTTGAAATACCCGGGGATTGTGCTGGTACGAGATGATCCCACCAAGTATCGGGTGATTACGGAGAGGATCAATAATATTTTCGCGGATTACACGGATGAAATCGATAAATATAGTATTGATGAGAGCTTTCTGAAGTTTAAATTAAAAAATAAAAATTGCAAATTACAAGATGATGTAGGGGCGGGGTTGCCCCGCCCTGGGGATGAATATGGGAATGCAGAAGTATACGAACATGACGAGGTTGACGATGTGGTCAACATTGCCAAGAATATTAAGCAGAGGATCAAGCTGGAAGTTGGTGATTGGCTGACTTGTTCGGTGGGAGTGGCGCCGACTAAGTTTCTGGCCAAGACAGGGTCGGATTTCAAGAAGCCGGATGGATTGACAGTGATTGATGAGAAAAATGTTGATGAGATATTGGGTCAGTTGGAATTGGTCGATATATGGGGAATTTCGTGGGGTTTGAAAAGACAGTTAAATGCGTTGGGAATTTTTCAACCACTGGATATCAAGTACGCCAAGCCCTCATTTTTGCTCAAAAAAATGGGTAAGGTGGGATATTTTCTATGGTCGCGACTAAATGGTTTGGAGATTGATCAAATGATAGTAAACAAAGAAGAAAAGAGAAAGTCAATTGGTCATTCTTACACCTTGCTAAGAAAAACGGCTAGTAAGGATGAGTTGGCTAGAATCTTGATGAAGTTGTGCGAAAAAATGGGCCGAAGGTTGCGTAAAAGGGGTAAAACAGCCCAGGTTTGCTGGGTGGGATGGCGTTATACTTTTGGAGGTGGTTTTGCCAGGCAGGAAAAAATGGATCGGACAACTGACGATAGTTGGGAGATATTTAGGCATGTTTATGGGCATTTGGCCGGCAGGGTTCTGCATGACCAAGTGAGTAAGGTTTTTGTAAGCGTTTGCGGTCTGGAAACCAAAAAGTTGCAGCTTTGTTTCTTTGATGATGTACTCAAAAAAGACCGCATAACGCGATCGATGGATAAGATCAATGATAAATACGGTGAGTTTACAGTGGTTCGTGGGGCTTTAAACGAGTGGAGCGAACAGATTTCTGATCGGGTGGCGTTTGGCAACTAAATCTAGCTGGAAATAGGTGGTAAATGAAGAATTTTTATAGGGT
>JAHJAL010000069.1 GCA_018814055.1 Patescibacteria group bacterium | reverse complement strand
TCAAAAGGATTCGGGAATTGGGATTGGACCATATGGAGATTGAGTGGGTGCATGGCGTGAGGTTGAAGGAAGATAAGGCCAGTGAGATTAGAAAAGTGGCGGAAGATAATGACGTGAGTTTGACGGTACATGGGCCATACTATGTAAATCTCAATGCCAATGATCCCAAGAAGAGAGCTGCTTCCCGGCAGCGGATTGTGGATAGTTGTGTGTTGGGACAGATAGCTGGTGCTAAATCAGTTTGCTTTCACGCGGCCTTTTATCTGGGTCAGACAAAGGAGCAAGTGTTTGATCAGGTTTTGTCGGAGATGATGAAGATTGAGGAAGAGGTAAAAAAACGTGGCGCGGATAAGATCTGGATATCCCCGGAATTAACCGGTAAGCCGAGTCAATTCGGTGACTTGCAGGAAATATTGGCACTGGCGAAAAATTTGGACCAAACGAGGATATGCTTGGATTTTGCGCATTTTTTCGCCAGATACGCGGGAGCAAAATATAATTATCAAGAATTTAAAGATGTGTTGTTGGAAATAAAGAAAGAACTGGGAAAAGAATTATTGGAAAACTTACATATCCATTATTCGGGAATTGAGTATAGCGGTAAAGGAGAGAGAAGGCATTTGGATTTGGATAAATCAAATTTTAATTACAAAGCGATGTTAAAGGCCTTGAAGGATGAAAAGGTGGGTGGTTATATGGTTTGCGAAGGGCCGAATTTGGAAATTGACGCGTTGAAGGCGAAGGAATATTATGAGAAATTATGATAAAAAATTAATATTTATTTTTATTTTGTTGTCGATGCTTGGATGTGGAGTGGTTGACGAAGTCACTTGTCAGGCAGATCTACAAGAAATTGAATTAAAGTCGGATGATGCTGTCCGATATTTTTGTGTAGAAGTGGCAAATGATGATATTATTAGAAATAGGGGATTATCCGGTCGGGAACAGCCTGGGGAAAATGAGGGAATGTTGTTTATTTACAAGGAAGAGGGTTTTTATTCTTTTTGGATGAAGGACATGAAGTTTGATTTGGATATCTTGTTTTTTGACAAGGAGGGTAAATTGGTTGATTATTTGGATAATCTTAAGCCGTGCGAGGGAAGTGAATGTCAGGGTTACATGCCGAAAGAACCGGCCATGTTTGTGCTGGAGGTGAGGGAAGATGTGCTTGAGAATGATGAGTATGAATTGAAGATGATAAAATAGCGACTTACGTGAATGAAAATTGTTTTGTATTCGTAGAGACGTAGCGATGCTACGTCTCTACTTTTGGGAAATTGTAATTAAATTATATTTATTTTGATAATTTCTTATAACTTTGAGATTATTGGATTTTAGAAGATTTTTGATTTCCTCCAAAGTGAACGCGTGATAGTATCGGTCGGTGAGCTTTTGGCCCTGAGGGTTTTTCCAGGGAATGAGCGCGTCATTTTCGTCTAGGTCTTTGCTCATTTGAAAGTTAGAGTTAATGTACTGTTCGTATTTGGGTTGATAGAGATTCCAGTTGGTCATGATAAACAGGCCGGATGGTTTGAGTATGCGATGTGTTTCTAGGAGGGCTTGTTGACGAAATTGTTCGGAAGGGATGTGATGAAAAAAAGCGATGGCAAAAATTATGTCGATTGAATTATCTTTGACCGGAATGTCAAAGAAATCGCCTATTTGGAAATTGGCTTGGGGCCAGAGTTTTTTGGCTTCAGTAATCAATTTTGATGATATGTCGATACCGAGATAATTGGTGTCGTAGTTGCGCAAAGTATTGTATAATCGACCATTGCCGCAACCGATATCGATGATATTTTGTCTGGGTTCGGCATATTGATGGACTATTTTTTTGATTTCTTCCCAATTATATTGCCGAGTGGCAGAAAACAAGTCGGAGATGGTATCGTAGGATTGGGCAGTGGCATCAATTAATTTTTTGGCGTATTGTGGATTCATATACTTATTATATGACAAACGAAAGAGAAAAACTTGTAAACATTAACCGGGCGCGTGAAGAATGCGTGGCGCGGGTGATTGAGGGGAAAGTGGATAATGAGGAGGAATTGGCGAAGATAATCAGAAAAGTGTGTGGTAATTATGATGTTTTGTGTGACAATTTAAAGAAATCGGGTATTGTCGAAGTATACCAGGAGATGGTCAAGAGCAAGAAGTTGACAGGGAGTAAATTGTTTGAGGATTTGTTGCGTAAGAGGAGAATTAGGACAATGTCCGGTGTGAGTGTGGTGTCGGTGATGACACGTCCTATGGGTTGTCCGGGAAAGTGTATTTATTGTCCCAACCAAGCCAACATGCCCAAAAGTTATTTGGATAACCAGCCGGCGGCGATGAGAGGGGTGATGAATGATTTTGATCCGTATCTGCAGGTTGATGCGAGATTGTCCATGTTGTCAAAAATGGGTCATGATGTGAGTAAAAATGAGGTAATTGTATTGGGCGGCACATTTGGCGCTCATCCGGTGAGGTACCAGGAGATATTTATCAAACGTTTGTTTGATGCATTCAACAATTATGAATGTAGGGGCGGGGTTTCCCCGCCCAACACCACCAGCGTTTTTCCAAACAATATCGCCGACAATCTTTCCCAAGCCAAAAAAATCAACGAGATAGCTTCGGCCCGCATGATTGGCCTAACGATCGAAACCCGTCCCGATTATGTGAATCCCGAAGAAATTAAATGGTTGCGATATTTGGGGGTGACTAGGGTAGAACTGGGTGTGCAGAGTGTTTTTGATGAGGTATTGAGTGGTGTGAAGCGGGGACATAATATTGGACAAGTGAAGGAAGCGACCAGGCTGCTGCGCCAAGCTGGTTTCAAAGTTGTGTATCACATAATGCCCGGGCTGCCCGGTTCAAATATTGAAAAAGATACCAAGATGTTTGAAGAATTGTTTTCTGATCCGGGGTTGTGTCCTGACCATTTGAAAATTTATCCAACGGTGGTTTTGCATGATAGTGAGTTGTATGATATTTGGAAAGTGGGTGACTACAAGCCGTACAATGAAACAGAACTGATTAAATTTTTCAAGAAAATCAAACCAAATATTCCACCATGGGTGAGGATTGTGCGAGTGATGAGGGATATTCCGGAGGAATCGATTGTGGATGGGGCAAAAAGTTCAAATTTGCGGCAGTTGATTCAAGCGAGTGGGGTCAAATGTAGTTGCATACGTTGTCGGGAACCTAGGGGCGAGTTTATCAAGGATGCTCAGTTTGTCCAAAGAGAATATAATGTTTGGGGAGGGAGGGAAGTATTTTTGAGTTACGAAAATCAAGATTCGAGTAAGATATTGGCTTTGTGTCGTTTGTTTTTGCCGGATACCGGGGAAAATGAAGTTTCCAAGGTAATTGGTGAAGTGAATGATTGCGCGTTGATTCGGGAATTGCATACATACGGTGTGGTGGTGGGAATCAATCAGGGTGAAAGAAATGTTTCACAACATCGAGGATTGGGTAAAAAATTAATGAATCGAGCGGAAAAGTTAGCCAAAAAAGCGGGTTACAAAAAAATGGCGGTGATTGCGGGAATTGGAGTCAGGGAATATTATCGAAAAATAGGTTATAATTTACGGGGTGAATATATGGTGAAGGGTTTGGTATAATTAAGTAAAATCTTATCAAATATTCAAAAAACATTATCAAACAATATCAAATTTTATGAATAATGAGAAAAATAGTAATGACCAAAGAGACAAACGTGAAGAATTGGCGGAAAAATTCAAAGATCGGATGGAGAAGGTGAAAGAAGAGAAACCTTTGCGGGAGGTATTGGATGACGGGGAAGTGGTTTTTCATGCCACCGATCCGTCGGCCAAATACAACACGATGTGGACGGTGTTTTTGGTAGTTCTATTGGTGATAGCTTTGGGGATTATTGTTTATTTGCTGGTCAAGGGTGGTACCGATCAATCGTTGGTACAAAAACAGGAGAAATTAATAGTATACAATGAACTGAAAAATAAATATGATCAGTCGCTGGTGGAGGCGACCAATGAGTTGATCCAAGCGGAAAATAGTTTCAATAGCGGTGATTATGTCGAGGTCAACGATCTGGCACAGCAAGCTGAGGATGAATTTGATCGATCGATTGATTATCTGTATGATATCAAGAGTTTGCAGTTGGGGGAGGAATATCAATTTTTGGAAGTTTATTACAATGATTTGGAATCGGTGTCCCAAATTTCGATGGATATGTCAAATACATTGGCTTACGCGGCCCGTTTGGCTGATCGGGATGATGAGAAAGAGGCGCAGGATTCTTTGGATGAATATGAGGATTTGGCCAGTGATGTGGATTTGAAAGTGAAGCAGATAGAGAGTTTCAAGCAGAGTCATCAAGGATTTTTTTAATATTTTTTTATGGACGGAATTCAAAACATAGTTATATTTTCCGATGGGGGTAGTCGGGGTAATCCGGGGCCGAGCGCTGGTGGGGCGGTGATATATTTTGATCGGGACAAAAGTTGTCAGACGACTGCCAAGTACTATGGTCGGATGACAAACAACCAGGCAGAGTATCGGGCTTTGTTGGATGGTCTGTTGCTTTTGGAAAAATGTTTGGAAGAAGATTTCACGAAAGTTGTGTTGAGTGTTTTTTTGGACAGTGAGTTGATGGTCAAACAGATCAATGGGGAGTACAAGGTCAAAAATGATGGACTCAGAGATTATTATCAAGATATACAGAAACTATTATCAAAGTATGGCCAGGTAACTGTTTCCCATGTTAATCGTGGCAATAACCAATTGGCGGATAGTTTGGTCAATGAGGTGTTGGATCGGTGGGGAGAGTAGTAATTTTGTTATGTCATATTTCCAGCAGGAATACAAAAAATTAAATTCTAAACAAAAAAGGGCCGTTGATACAATATACGGTCCGGTGATGGTGTTGGCGGGACCGGGAACGGGGAAGACGCAGGTGATGGCGTTGCGGGTGGCCAATATTTTGGAGCGGACGGACACCAAGGCGGAAAGTATTCTCTGTATGACGTTTACCAATGCGGGTGTGAAGGCTCTGCGGGAGAGGTTGGTAGGTATTATGGGGGTGGATGGCTACCGGGTCAATGTGCATACGTTTCATTCGTTTTGCAACGAGGTGATTTCGTATTATCCGGAACGTTTTATTTTTGCCAAGCGGATGTTGCAGATTTCCGAGGTAGAACAAATTGACTATATCAAACAAATTTTGGACAAAGGTGATTTCATGTGGCTCAAGCCGGCGAAATCGCCGTATTTTTATGTGATGGAAATTTTGAAGAAAATTTCCGATTTGAAAGCGGAAGACATAATTAATTACAAATTGAAAATTGATGATCGTAGGGGCGATCCCTTGCGGTCGCCCAAACTCGCGCAAAAAAACCTTGAAAAAAACAATGAATTATCTCGGATATACGATGAATACCAAAAACTTTTGACCAAAAACGGCCGCTATGATTACAACGACATGGTGATCAAGGTCTTGAAAGAACTCAAACGAGACAAGAATTTCCTCTCTAGCTCCTGGGAAAAATATTTATTTGTTTTGGTCGATGAATACCAGGACACAAATGGGGCGCAAAATGAGTTGATTGAATTGCTGGGGAGTTATGATGACAAGCCCAATATGTTTGTGGTGGGAGATGACGAACAGTCAATCTATAGGTTTCAGGGAGCAAATCTGGAGAACCTTTTGTTTTTTACTCAGAGATTTAAGAAAACAAAGAAAATAGTGTTGGATATAAATTATCGCAGCACCAAAAGTATCATTGATGCTAGTCGATCGATGATTGTGAATTCCAAAGAGAGGGCGGAAGATTATTTGAAGGTGAAGAAGAATTTCAAATCATTCAAGAGAGTTGACAAGAAAGTGATGTTGGCAGAATTCAGTCGGGATGTGGTTGAACGCTATTTTGTATCTGAAGAGATAAAAAAATTGCAGAGTAGGGGAGTGAGCTTAAATGAAATTGGCGTTATATATAGAAACAATAGTGAAGCCCAAGATTTGAGCCGGGTGTTGGAAAATAATCAAATCAGGTATCGAATTCTGGGTTCTGAAAATATTTTGGAAGATTTTCGCATTAGCCAGTTGGTTGACATGATCCGATTGATAAATGAGCCGGATAAAAATGAATTATTATTTCGCGTTATGCATTTTGACTGGTTTAATTTGGACAATGCCGAAATTTACCAATATTTCGCGCATCGTAGGGGCGATCCCTTGCGGTCGCCCTCCAGCACGGCAGGTGCGGGAAATAAAAAAACCGTATCAAACAATAATATCGATCGATGGTTTGAGATTTTTAACAATTGGGTCAAATCGTCGCACAATATGACAGTCTCTGCTTTGCTGGAAAAAATTATCAATGACAGTGGGTATTTGAATAATATATTGCGAAGCGAGGACAAGCTACTATCTCTCGAACGTTTAAAAAGTTTTTATGATTATATAAAAACTTTAAATCGCAATAAACCTGATTTGACTTTGGGGCAAGTTGTTGAGGTGCTAGAACTTCTCAAGGAGAACAATATCAAGATTGATCGAGCCGAGTATGATTTTGTGGGGGAGGCGGTGAATCTGATGACGGCTCATAGCAGCAAGGGGTTGGAATTTGATTATGTGTTTATTGTCAAAGCGGTTGATGGTCATTGGTCAAATAAACGATCAAGGGAACTTATAAAACTGGTTGATGGAGTGTTGAAGAAACAGCCCCAGGGACATGAGCAGATAGAAGAAGAGAGGCGATTGTTTTATGTGGCGATGACGAGGGCGAGAAAGCAATTATGTATCAGTTGGGCGAAGATATATGGTAGCGGAGATGATGAGAAGCTCTGTGTACCGGCCCAGTTTGTGGAAGAGATTGGTAAAAATTCATATGAGCGTGTGAATGTGGAGCCATATGAAAAGAAGAGTGTGGAGATATTGGAGAACTTTTTTGTGTGTGATAGGAGGTTGGATGTCAAAGAAAAAGATTATCTCAAGAAGTTGTTGGAAGATTTTGCATTGTCACCAACCGGGCTAAACAAATACTTGAAGTGTCCGCGAATGTTTATGTATGACAATTTGATCCGGGTGCCCAAAGCCAAATCATTGCCAC
>JAHJAL010000012.1 GCA_018814055.1 Patescibacteria group bacterium | reverse complement strand
TATTTAATCAATCCCATTGTAACTGACGCCCGCACGAAAATAACCACCCAACTGCTTTCGGATAAGGGTTACGCCATGATGGTTGAAAACGAAGATGGAGTATTGGAAGAGCAGATTTTTTACCAAAAGGATTTTGAGAGGAAGTTCTTTTCTAAAAAAACCAACCGCCAGTTTTGCCAAACTTTCTTGAAGCATGCTCTAGAAGACCCTATCACCGGTGAGATTGGTAAAACGATAATCTTTTGTGTTAGCCAGAATCACGCCCGGAAAATTACCCAGCTTCTTAACGAATACGCCCACAAATTGTTCCCCGACAAGTACAACTCCGATTTTGCCGTTCAAGTCACCTCGGTGATCAGCGAAGCCCAGGGGATGTCTCTCAGTTTTGCCAATAATAACCTTAACGGCCATACCAAATGGCTTGATTGCTACGATTCTGCCAAGGCACGAGTTTGCGTTACCGTAGGGATGATGACCACCGGCTACGATTGTGAGGATATTCTTAATCTTTGCCTAATGCGGCCGGTTTTCTCTCCGACTAACTTTATCCAAATGAAGGGGCGGGGCACTCGCCTTTACTCTTTCAAATATGAAGTTAAAGAAGACGGGGAAAGGCAAGAGGTGGCCAAACAGAAAAAGAACTTCAAACTTTTCGACTTTTTTGCCAACTGTGAGTACTTTGAGGAGAAATTTAATTATGACGAAGTGCTTAAACTGCCCCAACCCAAAACCGGTGACGGTCCGGGCGGAAATGGGTCGATTGATATTGATGAAATCGTTACCGCCATTCCCGACCCGCTTAAAACTTTAACCCAAACCCCCATCGGTCTTAAAGGGATGAAAGTTGACCGTAAACTTTTCGAGTCGTTTGAAGAAAAAGTTAAGAAAAATGATTTTATCCGCCAGAATTACCAAGAAGGTAATATTGACACTGCGGAGAACTACATCAAAGAGGAAATTTTTGATAAGCCCGAGGATTACATTAATCTCGAAAAGCTAAGGCAATCGGTGCGCCTTGATCGTCGTTTAACCGTGCGTGAGGTAATGGATAAAGTATTTGGCTGTCTTGACCGATTCAAAACCAAAGATGAATTGTGCGAAGAAGAATATTCTAAATTCGTCTCCATCCATAAACCAGATAATGAGCATATTGTTAATCTCAAGAATTATTTTAAGGCCTATGTTACCGATCCCGCCATCCGCCAGATTATTGACGACGGCGATTTTACACGACTGGCAACCAATCCCAAATTATCGATGGAGGAATTGACACAACTTGGAAGGTCATGGATAACTACTGTACCCGAATATATTAAAGATTATGTTTCTATAAATAGGTTCCTGTGAGGGAAGAACAAAATTATGCTGGATGCCGAAACCAAACATAAAATCGATAACGCTCGCGATATTTTGGTTGGAAAAGTTCCCGATCCCAAGTCGCAAGTTGACCAAATCACCATCGCTCTGATTTATAAATTTATGGATGATATGGATCAGAAAGCTGAGGCGCTTGGCGGCAAGACGAAATTTTTTACTGGCGAATTTGGGAAATATGCTTGGAGCAAATTAATGGATTCCGAACGCGGCGGGCGAGAGCGTTTGGCCCTTTATGCCGAAGGAATCCAGATGATGAACCAAAACAAAAACATCCCCCAACTCTTCCGCGACATTTTCAAAGATGCTTTTCTGCCGTATCGCGACCCCGAGACGCTTAATTTGTTTCTCAAAGAAATAAATAACTTTACCTATGACCACAGCGAACAGCTCGGCGATGCTTTTGAATATCTGCTTTCGATAATGGGAAGCCAGGGCAAGGCCGGACAATTCCGCACCCCGCGCCATATCATCGAGTTTATTGTGGATGTGGTTAATCCAGACAAAGATGACAAGATTTTGGACCCCGCTTGCGGCACGGCCGGCTTTTTAATCTCCGCCTACAAACACATTTTGGAGAAACACACCCAAAAAGATAAGTTAACCCCCGACCAGCGGGAACGGCTAACACGCAACCTTGTTGGTTATGATATTTCGCCGGATATGGTGCGATTTTCTTTGGCGAATATGTATTTGCACAAATTCCCCGCTCCACAAATTTATGAATACGACACCCTAACCAGCGAAGAACGCTGGGGTGATCGCTTTGATGTGATTATGGCCAATCCGCCTTTTATGACACCAAAGGGCGGCATCCGTCCGCACAAGCGTTTTGCTATTTCCGCCAATCGCTCCGAACTGCTTTTTGTGGATTATATTGCCGAGCATCTAACCCCTCACGGCCGCGCAGGCATCATTGTCCCCGAAGGGATTATTTTCCAGTCTTCTAACGCTTACAAAAACTTGCGCAAGATGTTGGTTGAAGATGGGTATCTTTGGGCGGTGGTATCCTTGCCCGCTGGAGTTTTTAACCCCTATTCAGGAGTTAAAACCAGTATCTTGTTTTTGGATAAAGATATTGCTAAAAGCGTTAAGCATATCTTATTTGTGGAGATTGATAGTGACGGCTTTGATCTTGGAGCTCAACGTCGGCCGGTTGCATCAAATGATTTACTAATGGCAACAGAGGCGTTGGTTAAATATAGAAAGCATGTTTTAAGTGGCGGGAAATTAGCAAAAACAGGTTGGCCAAGTGTCGCGGCAGTAGATACAAATCCGCTTTGCCAATTTGTTTCAAAAAAGGAAATTGCAAAAAACGGTGACTACAACCTTTCCGGTAACCGCTATAAAGAGGTTACAACCCACACCAACCAAAAATGGCCGATGGTGGGGTTGGGTGAGGTATGTGAAGTATTGAACGGTTACGCTTTCAAAGCTGGCCAGTTCAACGACAAGAGAATCGGAGTTCCAATCATCCGCATTAGGGACATTAATAGTGGATTTTCAGAAACATACTATGACGGGGACTATGACAAAAAATATATCATAGAAGGTGGTGACCTTATAATCGGTATGGACGGGGAGTTTAGGGCGGTACTGTGGGAGCACGGTAAAGCATTGCTTAATCAACGTGTTTGCAAATTAGAGAGTTCTGGTAACGCACTCAAAAAGTATATTTTCTATCTGATACAAAAACCGTTAGATGCTATCCATCAAAATACATACGCTGTTACTGTAAAACACGTCTCTTCGTCACAAATTAAACAAATCAAAATACCCCTCCCACCTCTCGAAGTCCAAAAACAGATCGTCGCCCGAATTGAAGCCGAAAAAAACCTCGTCGATTCCAACAAAAAACTAATTACCCTCTACGAACAAAAAATCAAGGATATAATTGAAGAGGTGTGGGGGAAAGAAAAAAACACCCTTTCGATATCGAATCCGTCAAATATGAACAACCCCAAGTCCGGTAAATGCGGAAACAAATTAACCAATTAATCTACTAACTCTACAACCTC
>JAHJAL010000068.1 GCA_018814055.1 Patescibacteria group bacterium | reverse complement strand
TTGCTTGCTCGTTGGTTTCGTTTGCCATTTTTTTGCCCTTCTTATTTAAAATTATTTTTGTTTGAATGGAATCTTAAATATTTTGCATAGTGAGTAGAGTTGTCTGATGTTTAAAACATATGAAAGCAGGAAATATAACCCAATTCCTATTATAGATGATAGGGCGGTTTGGAAAAATAGACCGATTAGGGTAGTATTGTCAAAAAGTGGTTCACAGAGGCGAAGTGAGTAATAGGAAGTCAAACCGGAAATGAGGGCGGAGACTACAATTTTTAATAAGTCAGAATTGAGGTCAAATTTGAATTTTGGGTGATTTTTTCTGAACAAGTGGGAGGTAATTATCAGGTTGGCAATTGAGGCCAGACTAAATGAGAGGGCTAAGCCGGCCACACCGAGGTATTTGGTAAAAGTTAAACTGAATATGATGTTGAGGAGCATGGAGATAGCACCGGCGATAAGAGGCTTGGTTGTGTTTTGAGTAGCATAGAAGCCGCGGATAATCAATGGTAGTAGGGCTTGAAAAGGAAGGCCGATAGCAAATAAGCCCAGAGTTGTCAAAGTGGCGGTAGTGTCTTGCCAGCCAAATGCGCCCGTTCCGAGGAGAATACGGACAATTTGAGCGCGGAAGATAAAGAGAAAGATGGCGGCGGGAATGATAACGTAAAGTATTTGTTTGCTGGATTTGATAATTTGGCGGTATAGTTTTTGGAATTTTTGATGTGAAACGTGTTCTACCAAATTGGGGAAGACGGCGGTACAGATGGGAATGGAAATAATCCCCACCGGGAGCGCTTGGATGTTTTGGGCGAGATTGAATACGGCGATACTGCCGGACTGGAGGGTGGAGCCGATAATATTGTCGACCGTGAGGTTGATTTGACTGATGGCCAAGCTGATGGTGGTGGGTATCATTAGGCCGATGATTTTCTTGAATCCTTGGTTGTTGATGTCAAAAATGGGAAGATAACGAAAACCGGTGATAATGGTTTCGGGTATTTGGATAATTAGATTTAAAAAAGCGCCGATGACTACGCCATACGCGAGTCCATAGATACCATATCGGGGTACAAGCACGGCAATACCGAAAATTATTCCTAGGTTGTAAAGGATAGGGGCGAGTGAGTAGGAGATGAATCTTTTGAAACTGTTTAGAACACCGCCGGTGATAGAGCTGAGGGCGAAAAATAGTGGGGATAGCATCATGATACGAGTGAGCAAAGCGGTGGTTGTTTGTTTGTCTAGATCGAAGCCGGGAGCGATAATTTTTACTAAATAGTCAGCGAAAATAATTATGACTAGACCAATAACGATGATGCTGATAGTGGTAATATTTATAAGGATGTTGGCGGTTTTGAAAGCTTCTTTATGTTTGTTTTGGGATAGATAGTTTTTGAAAATAGGGATAAAGGCACTGTTTAAAGCTCCAAGTATTAGGAGGTTGAATATGAAGTCGGGAATACGAAAGGAGCTGTAGTACATATCCAGGGTGTCACCGGCACCAAAGGTGCCGGCCAAGAGACGATCACGAAAAAGGCCGATGATTCGGCTTGCGAGGGAGGTGATGGCGATTAGGACTGAAGCTGATAGTAAAGACTGGCGGTAGTTGGATTTGGTGAAAGAAAACATTTATAGGAAAAAATTTAAAAAATATTGGTTGAATTGTATTTATTTTTGCTTCATGTCACTTTATATAATTTTCCAAACTCTCGTTATCTCGTTTTGATGCGTTATGGGCTGAGTGTAGTTTGTGTGACTACTAATCTGGAGTGCTGAATGGTCGGGCAATGTAAAATTATATAAAGTGACATGAAGCAAAAATAAATACAATTCAACAAATATTTTTTAAATTTTCAATTTTATGAGTTCTTTGGTGCCTAATGTCCAGAAAGAGGTGAAGAAGGTGTTGGTAATCATACCGATAGCAAATATGATTATGATTATTATAATGGTCAATGGTATTAGCAGAACGGCGAGAATGATCCAACTGAACTTGGTAAAAATACTAATAATGGCGAGAATGATACCAAATATGATGCCTAGAACGAGGATTAGGATGCCGATGGCGAAGATGATTAACAATGAGATGCCCAGATTTATCAGCCACAAGAGGGCGACTTTGGTCCAATGTTTTTTAAAGATTTCCCATGATTTGCCGATAGCTTGGGTGGGGGATAGTTTTTTGATGACTACGAGTATTTGGGCAATATGAAAGATGGTGGGTATGATAATAAGGATAACGATAAAGGCGGGAATGGTGAGGAAAAACAAGAAGAATAGCACTATCATCACGATAGCGCCGATGATTACTATGCCGAGAGTAACTAGCCCGCCGATTAGACGGGTGAGAAACAAATTCCAAGCGAGTTTTTTGCCGTTACCGAAATCTTTGGAAAGTGATGATTTTTTGTTTTGGTCGGCTAGGTCGATACCGGCTATCAGGCCGCCTTTGGCGATAAGTCCGATGATATAAAAAATTATCCTGATAATAAGTAGGATAAGGATGATTCCCAAGATGACGGGAAAGTACAGCCAAAAATCATGAAATACTTGCTGAACAAATTTACCGGCCGGAAACTGGTTGAGTAATTGATTGAAGTCGTGGTTGGAAAAGTTGTTGTTGATCTGACTGAAATTGAAGTTAAAGCTTGATCCGCCGCCTTCTTGGGCAACACCGCCGATAATGGTTAGTAAACTTAACCACCATAAATATTTGTATTTTTTGGTGATGATGATGGCTTTGTCTACTATTTGTCCGTAATTCATATATTGAGATTAAACGGTTTTTGGTTTGATGGTGGTGGTTTTGGGGAAAAATTTTACAAATTCATTTTCATCGATAGTCTCGACTTTGAGTAGTTTTTGAGTAACTTTTTCTAGAGTATCTTTGTTTTTTATTAGAATTGATTTGGCTTTTCTGTATGAATGGCTGATAAGTTCTTGGACTTCGTGATCTATTTCGGAAGCGGTGAGTTCGGAATAATTTTTGGGTTCGGAGAAATCCCGGCCGAGGAAAACCTGTCCTTCTTTTTGGCCATAGGTAACGAGTCCGAGTTTTTCGCTCATGCCGAATTGTTTGACCATGCGGCGGGCAATTTGACTGACTTTTTGCAGGTCATTTTCGGCACCGGTGGTGACGTCTTTGAATATTATTTCTTCAGCGACGCGGCCGCCGAGGGCGGAAGCCATATCGTCGATGAATTTTTGCTTGGAATAAAGATGGCGGTCTTGCTCGGGCAGAAACCAGGTAACTCCCAAGGCCATACCGCGAGCGATGATGGATACTTTGTGGACGGGGTCGCAGTTGGGGAGTAAATGGGCGACGATTGCGTGACCGGCTTCATGGTAAGCGGTTATCTGCTTTTCTTTTTCTGAAAGGATTTTGTGTTTTTTGGCGGGTCCTAAAGTGACTTTTTCCAGTGATAGATTGATATGTTCTTGTGTTATTTTGGTTTTGTTTTGTCTGGCGGCTAACAGGGCAGCTTCATTCATGAGGTTGCGCAGGTCGGCGCCGGAAAATCCCGGAGTTTTCCTGGCAATGATTTTGAGATCAACTTGCTTGGATAGGGGTTTGCCACGGGAGTGGACTTTCAATATAGCTTCGCGGTCTTTGATGTCCGGTAGGCCGATGTAAACTCGACGGTCGAAACGGCCGGGACGAAGCAAGGCGGGGTCTAACACATCTGGACGATTGGTGGCGGCGATGACGATGACGTTGGTGTCAGTTTCAAAACCGTCCATTTCAACCAGTATTTGGTTGAGAGTTTGTTCGCGTTCATCATGGCTGCCGCCCAGGCCGGCTCCGCGTTGGCGGCCGACGGCATCGATTTCGTCAATAAATATGATACAAGGGGCGCTTTTTTTGGCCTTTGTGAATAAGTCACGGACACGGCTGGCACCAACACCGACAAACATCTCAACAAATTCACTGCCCGAGATACTAAAGAATGGGACACCGGCCTCACCGGCAACGGCTTTGGCGATGAGAGTTTTGCCGGACCCGGGTGGGCCAAAGAGCATGACGCCTTTGGGAATTTCCGCTCCCAGTTTGAGAAATTTCTTGGGGCTTTTCAGGAAATGAACAATTTCTTGTAGTTCGTCTTTGGCTTCTTCGCTACCGGCAACGTCAGCAAAGGTGACTTTTTTCTTTTGCAGGTTGGCTACTCTGGCTTGACTTTTGCCAAAGGAAAGAGCTTGGGAAGATCCGCTTTGGGCTTGTCGGAGCATAAACCACAGAAAACCGATAATTAGTAAAAATGGCAGGAAGCTGGAGATAAGGTTGATCCAGACAGCACTTGATTCGGTATCGACTACATTTATTTGGACTTGATCGGTGCT
>JAHJAL010000067.1 GCA_018814055.1 Patescibacteria group bacterium | reverse complement strand
CGTCAAGATCAAAACTCATCAAAATCTAACCATCAAAGAAGATTTATCTCGCCGGGAATTTACCATCAATGCTATGGCCATCGACTTAATCAATCACCAACTGATTGATCATTTTGGCGGTATCAAAGATCTCAAACAAAAAGTGATCAAATGCGTCGGCGATCCGCATACCAGATTGGTATTGGAAGATCCCACCAGAATGCTGAGAGCCTTACGATTTGCCAGCAAATATAATTTCCGGGTTGATTCAAAAATAATAGATATTATAAAAAAGCATCATAATGAAATAAATAAAACTTTCACTCAAAAATATACTGATAAACACGGCCAGCCCAAAACTCGAACCATCGAAAGAGTATCCCGAGAAATTTTGGCCCTGGAGTTTCTCAAGGGTTTTGACGCCAATCCAGTCATGATGATTGAACTTCTGGACTCCACCAATTTATATCAAACCATCCTGCCGGCTGAGATGGTACAAATCTGGGAGCAAGCCAAGAAAACCCCTCAGCCCAAAAATTATCACTCCGAAGGTAGTGTATGGAACCATAGCATGTTGGCCCTCAAAAATATTGCCAAACTCAAAAACAACTCTTTGTCTATACCGGAACATACTTCAATTAATCTCAAATTGGCGGCGTTTCTGCACGATTTTGGCAAAGTTACCACCATCAAAACCGATGCGACCAAAAAATATACCTACTACAATCATCCCGACGAATCCGCTCAAATAGCCCAAAAATTTATCAAACACCTCAAATTATTTAGTCCGGTTGCCAAAGACGATCCGCTGTCAGTCAGCAGCAAAAAGGTAACTTTTCTAATCAAGCACCATATGTTACCCTCCGCCTCATACGCCAAAGAGATGAAAGACAAAACTATCGTCAAATATTTTTTGCAGGACCCGGCGCTCGGCCAGGAATTATTACAATTAGCTTTTATCGATGCCTCGTCTTCTATAAAAGCCAGCGGGCGGCAGGATTATACCGGCATCTCCAGAACCTTGCAGAAAATACAACTAGCCAAAGCCAAATTAGCCTTGATGAACAAAAAGAAAGTTATTTATCCAGTCGACGGCAATAAAATCAAAAAACTCCTGGTTAAGTTTATCAAAGATAACCCATCTATATTAACCAAAGCAGAAAATCATGAATTGCTAAACATCGCCAGAAACCAGTCGGGTGGCAAAATTATCGGCCTGCTCAAAGAAAAAATTCTTGAAGACGCCCTGGAGCATCCGCATCTGTATTCAACTACCCGTAAAAAGAACACCCGAAGCAAACAAATAATATCTGAATACATTGAAAAATAATCATATCTTCTATGTTTTGTGACTATGCCAAAATTATCATTATCGCCGGCAAAGGTGGAGACGGTTTTGTTTCTTTCCGCCGAGACGCACTAACCGCCAAAGGTGGCCCCGATGGTGGAGATGGCGGCCGCGGTGGTAACGTTTTATTCCAAATCGACCATAATCTCAATACCTTGGGACAATTTTTACGCCAGAAAAAATATCAAGCCCAAGGCGGTTTTCCGGGCGGAAAAAACAACAAAAAAGGTGCTGACGGTGAAAATTTGATCATCAAGATACCACCCGGTACCATATTATCTGAAGTTGATAACCGGGGTAAACACATTGCTTTGCAGGATTTTCAAAAGCCATCGACTCCTTATCTTGCCGCCAAGGGCGGTGTCGGTGGTTTCGGCAACACCAGATTTAAATCATCAGTCCACCAAAGACCGCAAATCCGGCTTTTAGGATTACCCGGCCAAAAAAAGAAAATAATTTTGGAACTCAAAACTATCGCTGATATCGGTCTAGTTGGTCTACCCAATAGTGGCAAATCAACTTTTCTCTCCAAGGTAACCAAAGCCCGACCCAAAATTGCTGATTATCCATTTACTACCCTAATACCCCACCTAGGTGTCTATGCTTATGGGGACAAAACCATCACCTTGGCTGATATACCGGGTCTCATCAAAGGCGCGCACCAGGGCAAGGGTTTAGGATTCCAATTCCTCAAGCATATTGAACGCACCCGCATGATTTTGCATCTGATTGATATCCAATCTATCGATCCGGTATCAGACTATCAAAGTATCAAACAGGAATTGAAAAAATTCAGCCCTATCCTGGCCAAAAAACCGGAAGTAACATGCTTTACCAAAATAGACACAACCGGCTGGAATGAAAACAACCCGGATCTCAAAAAGTACATTCAAGATTTCCAACAAAAAACCAAAATCAAGAAAAATATATTCGCTATATCTTCGATCACCACTCTTGGTGTAAAAAAGCTTATGGAATATCTCTTAAGTCAAGTCCAGCGTTTACCGGCCGCCAAACTCAGTACTATTCGAGCAATATCCCAGACAAACACCGACGTCCCTCCAGTTACAAAACCAACTCCCAACTCTTTTCGAGTCAATCATCCATTTGCGATAAAATATGCCCTCCAAGCCGATCAGCAGAGTGAAGCAAGTATGCAGTATTTTTGGAACAAAATAAAAAAGCTGGGATTAACCCAACAATTAATAGATATGTCCATCCAACCTAAAAATACCATTTACTTCGGTTCAAAACGTTTCAAGTGGCCGGAATAATCTTATTTTACATTATTTCCGATCGATAATTATATTTATCGGTCGTTCGGTACCATTATTTCTAACCGATATATCGCCCCCACCGTAATAACCCCGGGTGCTTGCCTGAATTTTATAATTATTACCCTTAACTGACAAATTATACGTACCGTCATCAATCGATCCAAAGGAATACTTGCCCGCATAATCTGATACGGTACATGAATACAGCTTATTACCTCGATTAATACGCAATACAATATTGTCTACCATATCCCGTGCCTGATCCATTACCACTCCCCAAGGCCTTTTTGTAACATATATTTCCCTGAAACAAATATAACCAAGCGCTATAATTCCGATAAAATAATAAATAATTTGATTATCCAAAAAAATCAACCACAATATGGACAGTATCACGCCAACTCCCATG
>JAHJAL010000066.1 GCA_018814055.1 Patescibacteria group bacterium | reverse complement strand
CTTGGCCTCAGCTGCAATCCTGGCAAAACTATTTTCCTCCCGATCCTCCCCATATTCCTTTACTCCACTTTTTTCCTTTTTTCGCAAACAACCAAATGCTTTTCTTACAATATCCATTTTTGATCATTAATAAATATTCAATATCACATTATACCAAAAAACACGCTAGGTGCGTGTTTTTGAACGCGACTCGCAACCGAACGGCCACCAGTCGGACTTGATATATCAAGCCCCTACATTATCACCCCTTGATAACACTCCCCGCACCAAACCTCTCTTCCATCAACACTCTTATTATAAACCGTCTGCACCTCTTTCCCGCACTTATCACAATTATATGAGTGAACATCACATCGCATCAACTGTTTCATTCGTCTTGTATGTCTAGCATGGAAACTTTCCCTGGGAATAGCAATATTGTGTTTCAAATAAAAATACAATTCCCGACTTTGTATTCGATACTTCCGACTCGTTTTATCACACACTAAAACAGCATTCAATAATTCCTTTTGTTTGTCCTCACCAACATAATCCCGCACATCATCCGCCAACTCATACCCACTCGCTTCATCCCTGACAAATTCCAACACCGGCCGCCAATGCAAAATAGTTTTTCCTTCACCACCCAAATCAACCTCCGCCAAACCGTTTTCTCTATCAATATAACTTATTTGTTCTTCCTCGATCGGCCACGGCGGATATGAGTAACTATCATAATACGTAAACAAAGCCGTCATCATTGGAAAATGCTCACCCCACTCTCCATCCGCTTTCATCTTGGCCACAATCCGCTCCCGCAAGGCAAAATATTCATCTTTGCCATATCTCTTATTGAGAATACAATATTCGTTATTTCCCTTGAGATTGGCACATCAAAATAAATCATGTGAGGCCCCCATAATATCAATCGAATAATCCACATTATGGCTATTGAGCACTCCTTTGGAAAACATCACATTTTCGCTCTTATAACAATTACACTCATAACAATTTACTGCTCCCGTCCCATCCGTGTCATAACAACCAGTTTCCATATTGCAATAGGGAATACCATATCGACAATCTCGCGACCCGGCACCATTGAAACACATAAAACAATTTGAAGCGTCGCGTAAAAAATCACCAATACAATTCTCACAATTCACATTATTACTTTCTCGCAAAGGATAATTGCCTAAAAATTCTACATATTCATGTTTCAATCTTTCCAAGTTTTTGTAAGAACCCAAATCATATTTCTCCTTCAAGGCCTCGTATTCTTCCTTCGACAACTGCTTATTCTTGATACAATAACTCTTATTTCTTAATCCAAAACACATGATACAGTCATGACAACCTATACAGTCATACAAAAACCGGCTCTGTCGACAATCCTGACAAAAACTCCCAAAAAACAACTCATAGCAATTCTTGCAGGCAATACACTCATACATATTCTCACCATCATAAGTGATGGCACAATCCATGCTATCTCGCCCACCAATAAACATCCCGTACATACAATTTTCCGTGTCAAACCCACACACCAGAAAACTATCCTTGTTGCCATGCCCGTACAAAATATAGTCACCATTCACATTATTTATTCCCGCCGTATGAAAAGTCGGCACGCTCCAATACAAATCCCGCCACTGAGCAAAAAATGAACGTTCGGAATCATAATCCCGCCCGTACTTAAACGGATCAAACTCATCAGAAAGCCAGTATTCCCGATCATACACCTTGATCGGCGTCGCCGGATGATAAAAAGTAATCAAATCTTTGCCTGTCGCATCGCACTTCCTTCGATACAAAGCCAATTCATTATTGATAAACGAAAACCGCCGTCTACCTCTCTCAATCGGACTCAATGTCGGCAATGGCACCCCCTTCTTGGCATAAAACTCCTGATCCTCCGGAAAAATCGTGAACTTTTTCCCACTCACCCGACAAATTTTTTCAAACGGTTGGAATTCAGACATAATATTTATTAAAAATAATTTTTTACCGCCCACCCAAACTGTTCCATAAATAACTCCTTAAAATACCTGACACTATTCTGTTCATAGAACAAGATCATCGCTTTTTTATATTCTACCTCATCAATAGTGCGTAGTGAAAGAGGACACAAGCCGTTGGCCAACAAAACCGCGTTGCCCACCAACCGCGAAGTCCGCTTATTGCCATCTTCAAAAGGTTGAATATACGACAAAAACATGATTGCCAGCAATGATTTGGAAAAAGGATCAGATAATTTATTGATCTTTTTAACCATTTTTTCCATCGCCTCTTTGATCTGATAAACATTATCCAATGGCCGGTAATTCGTCCCCACCACTCTGACTATTTTCTGGCGCAGACCGGCCGCTACTCCCAAATCTTTCACCAACATCCGATGGACATCTTCAATCTGTCTTAACCGCAAAATCTTAAACTTACTTCGATTCCCCAAAATATATTCCAAGGCTTTTTTATGATTCAAAATCATGATTGCCTCTTCCCGTGAATGCCCCGCCGCCTCTTTTTTTTCCTTGATCAAAACTTCCGTGTCCAATAGCGAATAAGTATTACCTTCAATTTGTGATGATTTCCAGGCAAGTTCAATCAGCCAACGCCCCAGCTCTTTTTTCCAGGCTGCCTTCGACATCTTTTTTACTTTCAGCTGATATTCTTTATTCAAATCAGCCAGATTTTTCAATTCTCTCTGATCAAACACACCACCCATCCAACCAATCGATTCCCAGTTAAAACGCTCATATTTTACCTGCCTTTGATCCTGCTCCTGACGAAAATAATCATCCACCGCCACATACTCAAGCAGTGGAATAGTAATCTTCTCCACATATACCAAACTTCGTCCCTGCCCCTTTTTCTCCACCAACCCGGCCCGCAATAATAACTCCATATCCCGCACCACCGTCACCCGTGATACCTCACCGTATTTTTTGGACACTTCTTCTCTAATTTTTCGATTAGATAACCCCTGACTCCGTCGAATCAAATCCAAAATATCCTGCTGCCTTTTACTCAATTTCCTCATAATAATTGTTTCATTATATTTATTTAATTGTATCATTTTGTAACAATTATCACAATCTTCAAGAAAATTAAGGAAATCTAATTTTTATCATAAATTATTGGTTATGCTTTTATTAAGCGTATTTTGTTGATCTTGATTGGGTGCTAATTTATAATGAAAACAAAATATTAATTAATTTATAAACATGGAAATGAATGGAGTTGAGAACAAAAACCGAGGAGTAAGAGTATTAGATAATTCCGAGTACAATAAAGAAATCGAAGCATCTTGGCGACGTGCATTTTATTTTCTCTTAGGACCAAAAACTGATGTTTTAATAATAAATGCCATTGATGATGCCAAATGGCGTTATGTTCCGGAAGAAATAACCACCTCGAAAAGCCCAATTATCTTTTATGGACACGAATCAGAAAATACACTTCTTCGTAAAAAGCATCCGCTAGCCCCTTATTTTTTCCAAAAGAATGGGGTTTACGTTAATATTCCCTTCAAAATTGAAAATGTCATCAATTCATATCAGAAAATACACGAAGGGAAAAAAATCGAAAATCCGGCCGCCAAACTATGGGCCAAAAAACAAACAACCGAAAATCTAATTTCATGCCTCTTGCATGATCTTAAACCAAGTAAAATGAACGACCACGAACACACTAATCGGCTATTGATAGTAGCCAAACAACATTTTGACATTAGCGGTACTCCCGAAAATGTATATGAGGAACTTGAAATACTGAGCAATCAAGAACACAAAAAAGGATCTAGAGAGCCAATTTCACAATCAACATTACCAGGAATATTCTGCGATATCGACGGCACACTACTAATTGATCAAAAATTAAATACAAACCTCTGGACCAAATTAGAAGAACACTCCCAGCAAAAAGCCGTTACTCTCTGGACTGGT
>JAHJAL010000065.1 GCA_018814055.1 Patescibacteria group bacterium | reverse complement strand
GCGAACCAAGATCGACGGCTTCAAAGGCCGCTGTCCTACCATTAGACGACCCCGGAATAAAAATTAATTTGCCAAAATATCTCTTATTTGTTGCCTCAGTAGCCTCCTACCCTCAGTTGTTTTCAAAAACTTCTCCCGTCTTTCACAATCACTTTTCAAGCTATATGCCTCGTAATGTATCAACTTTATCGGTTTATAATTTTTCGTTGATTTTACACTTCCATTCGAATGTTCATAGAATCTTCTCTTTAAATCAGACGTAATTCCTTTGTATAAATCCCCATTGGATAGTTTTAGTATATATAAATAGTACATATTTCAAAAGTAGCTTGGACTCGCCAGGTCATCCGACCTGGCGCCCGGTTGGATAACCGGGCGAACCAAGATCGACGGCTTCAAAGGCCGCTGTCCTACCATTAGACGACCCCGGAATGATTTAATGAATAATTGATACTGGAAAGCACAAGATCAACTATTTTATTATTCATTATTCATTATTAATTATTCATTTCTTCTCCCCCCTACAAACAACACCCAACATCAAGAATATCACTCCAACCACAATATACACATCCGCCAAATTAAACACCGAATAAAAAGTCACATCTATGTAGTCAACCACCGCTCCACTATATATTAACCGATCAATAATATTTGATAAAGCACCTGCCGTCACCAACCCCACCCCCAGCCAGCCATTTCCACTTTTCAATAGATCACGATAGATCCACAAAAAATACAAAAATACTATAAACCCGGCAACAGAGATTATCAATCCATACCCCCGCCCCAATCCAAACGCCAAACCAGTATTATAAACCAAACCAAATTTCAACCAAGACAACAATTCAGCCGAAACCACGTAACCCCCAACATACAAAGTCTTTACCACTTGATCAACCAACAACGCCACTACTGCCAAAATCATCGTTCTCAACTTGTAACTCGTATTTATCAATTTCCCTTACTCCCCCATTACCTGCACAATTATCTCCCTCTCCCGCTTGACCAAATCAAAATCCACAAAAAATATCTGCTGAAACATCCCCAATTGCAATCGCTTGCCATTAAACGGGATATTCACACCCGTACCCACCAATGCCGATCGCATGTGCGCCACCCCATTGTTGGGATCAGTCATTTCATCATGTTTAAAAGGTCCCTCCGGCACCA
This sequence comes from Patescibacteria group bacterium, assembly GCA_018814055.1. Classification (GTDB taxonomy): domain Bacteria; phylum Patescibacteriota; class JAHJAL01; order JAHJAL01; family JAHJAL01; genus JAHJAL01. The sequence goes on along the minus strand of JAHJAL010000065.1, from coordinate 1,529 downwards.
ATCTCTCAATCATGGCCACAAAATCTTCGTCCAAACCGTCCTCCCCGCCCATAACCACCATGCCGGTAGTCGAACCATGCGAATAAACATTAATTATCCCATCCTCAATTGACCCATTTCTAATCATATTCGCCACTTCCTTGGTCAAATTAACCATCGCCCCATTACCATCTGACAAAAAACTAATTTTTTTGACATCAATCATATGAACTTCAAATAAATAATTATTTCTTCTTTTCTTTCTTCATCTTTCCTTCAAAATACATAAAACTAACAATACCCACTATCACCACCAAGGCCACAATTGACAATATAATCAGTAAATATTTCACCACCACCCCATAAACTTCCAAGACCTTCCAAGCCACATCTCGACCAAGATCTGTCGCTACCAAAACGTACAATAAAGAGAAAAATATGAAAATAAAAAGCAGGTATTTCGCCAAACCAAGAATAATTCTCCTCCAATCCGAATACCTAAGCCAAACCAATAACCAAGTCAGAAAATTTACATTTGGCTTGGCCAATACTTCACCAGCTACGTTATTGAAATCCTTGGCAACAGATTCCAGTTTCCCAAAGTCAAAACTCTCAAAAAAATCTTGCGTCTCATCCATCTGCCCATTTTTCAAAAACCACCCCAATACCACCGCCATATCAATATTATCATTTCGATGAGCCAACACTCCCAGCACTCCCGCCAAATTTCTATCATCATACCAAAGCCCTGCTTTCTGCTTCAAAAATCCATTAATCAACTGATATAAATAATAAACCTCAAACAACAACTTCTTTTGTTCTGAACCAATCTTCATCACTCCCAAGAAATCCTCACCCACCTTTTGTTTTATGTCACCCTCCATAACCAATGAATAATTAATAATAAATAATCAATAAATATTTATCTCTAACACAATTATACCCACTAATTGTTCATTATTCATTATTAATTATTCATTATCTTTTCTTATCCACATCCCTGAATCTCATATATTCGGGCACAAAATACAATTCCACTTCCCCCGTCGGGCCGTTTCTATGTTTACGGACCAATACATCAGCCATATTCTTTCTGTCCGTATCACGATCATAATAATCCTCTCGGTACAAAAACATCACCACATCGGCATCCTGTTCAATCGAACCACTCTCCCGCAAATCCGACAACAAAGGCCGTTTATCCGGACGCGACTCCACCGCCCTAGACAATTGAGACAGGGCCATCACCGGCACTTTCAACTCACGAGCCAAAGCCTTCAAAGACCTGGAAATTTCAGAAATCACTTGCACCCGGTTATCAACATTACTTGATCTACCTTCCAACAGCTGCAAATAATCCACCACCACCAAGCCCAAACCAGTTTCGGCATGCAATCTTCTGGCCTTGGTTCTCACTTCTACCACATTCAACGCTGGAGTATCATCGATATATAAAGGAGCTTCACTCAAAGCTCCCATGGCTAATTGCAACCTTTCAAAATCATCTTCACTCAGATTCCCGGTTCTAAGTTTCCATGAATCCAATCCAG
>JAHJAL010000064.1 GCA_018814055.1 Patescibacteria group bacterium | reverse complement strand
TCTCCCAAATATTCGGTCATCTTATCTGATATAGACGTTATACAAAATTTATTCAAAGAATTATTCACTTAATGAAAAAGAATTTAAAAATCCAGACCCAACATGGCCCCACCGATGGCAATAGACCACCTTCCTCTCCTCCTATTCGCAAAATATCCTCATCATATCTTGGCAACAATCTATATCCTGAACTTATTTCATTGATCAAACCCTTCACCCTTATCTTATCACCCTTTTTAAACGAAATCTCGGACAAATTGGCCCCCTCCTTGAAATAAACTCTCGCCTGTCCACTGCCATCATCTACTATTAAATCACTATTTCCTTTGTCAATCACCTCCCCTGATATCTCAACCACCATATCTTCAAACTCATCGATCTGATTTGTCGTTATCTCTCTTACCACCAATTTTTCCATTGAGAGTGAATCAATCTTTTCGATATCAACCACTTGCCGATATTTCAGCTGCCTTACCTCCCCCCTTACCAACACCAAGCCACTACTTATCCCCGGATCCTCCTTGCTGTATAAACCAACTCCACCCGTCCGATCGTTTACCCACATATAATTCTTCTCCAATAATCCATATTCAACCACCACTACTCCTTCAAACTCAACCCTGGTACCCACACCAACCCCTTTCAATCCCTCCAAATTCTCTATTTGAATATAATCACTTATATCCTCCGGCTGATCCAAATCAGTCTTTTCAGCTATGTTATCCGTCTTTACCGCTCCATCAATTACATTTTCACTGCCATAAGTTGCCTGATTGGTCAAATACCACCCGCCATCATCACACGCGTATGCCACTTCTTCACCAATACTCACCTCGTAACTCACACTATCCACCCACTGATGGTTAGGATCAAACAAATACAAGTCATCCCCGCCGTTATTCAACGCAATTTTGGTTCTTTCCCGATCCAATACTGCATAGTCATTACTCCTGATTACTAATTCATCTATTTTATACCCTCCCTCCACTGATTCAATGTCACAAAAACCATCACATATATACCAATTGCTCAGATCAATATCTTTCGGCCAATCACTCTTTAATTCAATCCATTCATCGTCCTCATTTATCGGATTTACCATCAATTCATTTATCCTGACCGGCACCTCTCCATCCTGCCAAAACCTTGTCCATTCTTCATCATCCACACCATCATTTGTATCCTTGCCTTTGTCAATTTTCTGCCTCACTTTCGACCAACCAAAACTATTACCCATATCTTCATCCGACATCACCCACTCCCCACCAATATTTTCCCATGAAATGCCATTACCAGCATCTTTATCCCATCCCCAACCAGTTACCACCGCTCCCTTTTCATCGATCAATTCAAATTTATCAGCCGCATTCCCCAAACCATTACCAATTTTATCATCATCAACGGTTATCACCACTATCTTTGATAAATCTTCTTCCCGATCACGTAACTCACTACTAAAAACACCATCATATTGCCGATCAACCACCAACAATAAATCACCCTTATCCAACACCAAACCCTCTTTTCCCAAATCATAGTCACTCACAAAATCGACCAGCTCATCTTCACCCGAAAGATCTCTGACCATCCATCCCGTCAAATCAACTTGTTCAGTCCCCTCGTATAACAATTCCAAAAACTCATGTTTCTCTTCATTCTCAGGATTAGCCAATACTTCGGAAAATATCCAATTCTCCTCATCATCACCGGCTGATACCGACACCAGCCACCACCCCATACTCAATCCTATCACCAACACCATGATCACATTTTTCTTGATCAGCATAGCTATAAAAAAATAATAAAAACTTTCGTATTTTATTATCTACTATATCGATTAAATTTATATTAAGAAAAAACCAACCAACAAGTTGTCTTAAAAATTATTCTCTCACTGCCCATATCTTTCTTTTTACAGCGCGTAGTAAATTACCAGATAATATCGCCAATAAAGGTTAGCCGAAAACAACCACAATTGTACCAATAATCGGTAAGCGTCAAAAAGAAAGATATGGGCAGTGAGAGAATAATTTTTAAGACAACTTGTTGGTTCAACGAATATACATCGCGTCCCCAAAACTATAAAACCGGTATTTCTCTGTGATAGCTTGTCCATAAATAAATTTCAAAAATTCCACCGCCTCCATCTCTTTGGCAAATTCTCCACCATGACACAAAAAAGCCGACACCAACATCAGCAATGTCGATTTAGGCAAATGAAAATTGGTAATCAACTCATCCACATACCCGAACCGATAACCCGGGTAAACAAATAAATCGGTTTTAAAATTATTTACCCTATCAAAGTGCGATTCTTTATTCAGCAATGTTTCCAAAAACCTGGCACTAGTAGTTCCCACTGCCAATATTTTTTTGCCCTTTTTTTTGTAATCCTTTAGTCTATCCAATTGCTCCCTATTTACTACCATTTCCTCACTATGCATCTGATGCTCTCGAATATCATCCACCCTCACTGGCTCAAACGTCCCCCGGCCCACATGCAAGGTAATTTCTTCAAAAATGACTCCCTTCTTCTGCAAACCAACCATCATGTCTTTGGTAAAATGCAACCCCGCGGTCGGAGCCGCCACCGAACCCGGCTCACTAGCAAATACAGTTTGATACACCCGCCGATAATCCACATTTGAATCCATCTCAATATATGGTGGGAGAGGTACCAATCCACATTTATCCAACAAATCTACAAAATCAATTTCTTTCATACCCGTACTTACCACCCGTACAGCCCCATCTTTCAAACCTTCAACCTTCAACTTCAGCATACCCCCCGGATATGTCATCATAAACTCATCCCCCACCCGTACTCGTTTCGCCTTTTTACACATCACTTCCCATCTCTCCTCATCCAGCGCCCGCAAAAACAACATCTCCACCAAAGAACCTTTGCCCACTTTTGAAACTACCAACTTACCGGGAAATACCCTGGTATTGTTGGTCACTACCACATAATCATCATCCAATCGGTCCAGTAAATCAGCAAAAACATTATCCACCTCAAAAGTCCTATTTTTTCTATCAACAACCAACAACCTAGAGTGGTCCCTTTTTTCCAAAGGAACATTTGCTATCAACTCTTTTGGCAAACAATAATTGTACGATTCTACATCATATATATCCACACTCACCCCCACTCTACTGCACATCCACCGCATCATCCCGTCTTTCTTTCCTCTCAATCAATGCCTCCTGCAAATCAACCACCCTCCTGGCCACATTATAACTATCCGCCACATGATCAATCACGAAATTATTTTTCCCACTTCCCGCTGTTTGAATTACCACATCCCCGAAATGAAACCAATTCTGCAAAAAACCATGCTGCTTGCCAGCCACATCCTGTACAGAAAGCAAATACAACTCCGACACCACTCGATTAAACAGTCCCTCTTGATGAATATCAATAATCCGTTCATTGGTCACAATTGTAATATCAAAATAATAATCCAACCACTGCACCAAAAAATAACTGGCAACAAAAAAATAATAAGCAGAAAAAATAAATATCATAAACTGCTTGGCCCTCAAATCTGGATCTACCGCGCCAAACTCGCCATAAAACTCCTTGATAATTTCAATATCAATACTCAAGAATCCCAAAAACACGATCATCACCGGCGGCAAAATAGCCATTACCAACACAAAAAACACCGGCTGAAGAAAAGAGATCCAATGCCGCCGCAAAAACATAAACACCCGTTCGTCGCTTTGCTGTCCAGGAAACCGAATTGCCTCCAAATCAACTGGGCACATCATCATCCACCTCCTGCAAAACTACCAACACTCAAGGCCAATAAAGACACTGTGGTCGCCAGAATCAAAATTACCACCAAAATCATATATCCGGACAACACACTCATCGACATATCACCCTTGAACCTGTATTTCAAAATATGCCTAATTGCCATGACATTAAATATCAACAACACAAACATCAAAATCAAGTATACAACCAAACTGATTACAAACAATATATCCATATTATCTCCATTTTCTCCTACATTTATTATATCCCAATATCCTCAAAAAACCACATTTTTGAATACCAACTTCACCTTTGGTCAATATCCAAAACTTTATAAACTTCATCCGTCACCTTCCTCCCTCGTGCCGTTTTTTCTATCATCCCCATTTTTATCAAATATGGCTCACATACCTCCTGCAAAGTATCCTTTTCTTCACTCGTGGCCGCCGCCAAAGTTTCCAGCCCCACCGGACCACCCTTGTATTTATACACCATAATTTTCAACAACTCCCGGTCAAACTTATCCAACCCCCACTCATCAATTCCCAATGACTCAAGTGATTTTCTGGTTATAGTCAAATCAATTTTTCCACTCGCTTCCACTTGCGCAAAATCCCGAATTCTCTTCAATAGACGATTTGCCACCCGCGGAGTACCGCGGCTTGATCCGGCAATCACTCCCAATGCCCCTTTTTCATATTCCACATTCAAACGTCTGGCAGAATTGCTCAAAATCAATTCCAACTCATCGTTGTTGTAAAAATCCAGTCTCTCCACCACCCCAAAACGATCTCTAAGTGGAGAAGAAATACTTCCGATCCTCGTTGTAGCCCCAATCATTGTAAACGGCTGCAACTCCAGCCGCACTGTCTTCGCTCCCGGACCTTTACCCAGTACAATGTCCACCGCAAAATCTTCCATAGCTGTATACAAAATCTCCTCAACCGTTTTTGATAGACGATGAATCTCATCAATAAACAAAAAATCACCCTTCTTCAAACCGGTCAAAATCGAAGCCAAATCCCCCGCCCGCGCCAAAGCCGGCCCGGAAGTAATCCGATAAGCAGCTTTCATTTCATTGGCCAACACCATCGCCAAGGTCGTCTTCCCCAATCCCGGAGGTCCATAAACCAACACATGATCCAATACTTCCTTCCTCTTTAATGCCGCTTCCACATACACCATCAAATTATCCTTGGTCCGTTTCTGGCCCACATAATCCTTGAAAGTTTTTGGACGCAGACCACCCTCAAAGTCATCACTTCGATCAAATTTCGGATTCAACAAATTTTTCTTTGATTCAATCAATCTTCTAAATAAATAATAAAACTTTTCAAATTATTTTGCTTTGGATAATTTTATTGTATTACTTTTTTATTATTTTACATTGCCCGACCAATCTCCCGCAAAACCCACCCGATTTTATCCTCAATCCGATCAATATCCCCCGGCATTTTATCCAATACATCCCTATACTCATTTGCCTTATATCCCAAACTTGTCAACGCATCCACCAGTTCCCCATCAGCCGGCATACCATCATCAATCACCAACTTACCCTGCAGTTCCACAATCAATTTCTGCGCAGTTTTGCGACCAACCCCCGAAGCCTTGGCAATAAACGCCACATCAGCTTTCTCAATATGCTCCATCAGTTTATCATATTCATCCAAATCCATTATACTAATCGCCGACTTAGGGCCCACCCCCGAGACCTTGATTAATTTGGTAAATAAAT
>JAHJAL010000063.1 GCA_018814055.1 Patescibacteria group bacterium | reverse complement strand
TCTTCCAGGGTGCCGGCCAGGGCCATATCCAGTCTCTCGTCGCCGGCGCCGTGTTCATCATCATCGGTATCCAGATGTTCGGCCTCGGCATCGTTGGCATCCTCTTTCAAAAACAAAACAAAATGACCGAGGAAATATTAAATAAAATAAAAAAAGATGAGTATTCCCAATAAGCAATATGACTATGGCCAAAAATATAAAATGGGGGGAATGGGCCGCCTATTAATTGATAATTTTTATCAGGACTTAAGAAATATTACCGAGCAAATCCAATACACCAACTGCCTGGATGTTGGCTGCGGAGAAGGGTATTCGACCCAAAGAATATTTTCATTTATCCCTCCTGAAGTAGATTTCCAGGCAAGCGAATACGAAAAAGACTTGACAAAGGCTATCAAGAGTCGCAATCCCAGTATCAAAGTATTTCAAGAAGATATATACAATATGCAAAGGCCAGACAACAGCCTGGATCTGATATTTTGTCTGGAAGTATTGGAACATCTCGCACATCCCCAAAAAGCCTTGGCTGAATTATATCGTGTTTGCGGCAATTATCTCATCCTCAGCGTACCCAACGAACCGCTTTGGCGCTTCCTAAATATATGCCGACTGGCTTATCTATCCGATTGGGGCAACACCCCTGGGCATATTCATCACTGGAGCGAAAATAGCCTGACGCAGCTGGTAAGTGAAAAATTTAACATAGTTGATGTCAAAAAACCTATACCATGGATCATATTGCTGCTGGAAAAAAAATAACCAACCAAAATACCGGTTTACTATCTAATTATCTGGAAAATCAAAGGATCAAACAAATTGTCAAACTGATTCCCCTCGGCCAGTTTGACATATTGGAAATCGGCTGCGGCGATGCCAAAATTATAGATTTCATCCGACCGGCTATCCGTACATACACGGGCATCGACGTCCTTTCCGAGCAAATTAAGACAAACCGGCAAAGATTTCCGACCGGCAATTTTATTGAGGCCGATATCAATCAATACAATTGGCCCGATCAAAAATATGACATGATAATACTAGTGGCCTTTATAGAACATCTGGATTACGAGCAAAACCAAAAATTATTTGACAATCTGGCCAAAGTATTATCCAACAACGGCAAGATCATTATGACCACCCCCCATCCTCAAGCTGAAAAAATACACAATTTTGGCTCTCAAATTGGATTATTTAGCCGTGAAGCAGCCGGAGAACACCAATGTTTCTTTGGCAAAGATTTATTGAAAAAATTGGCGCAAGATACCAGTCTTGATATGACTATTTATCGCACTTTTCAGTTCGGGTTAAATCAGATATTTATATTTGAATAATAAAAAAGCTGATTTGTTCAACAAATATAAACAAGTAGGCGCACAATTTTTTGTTTTTGCCGCCGGCGGTGTGGTAAATTTTTTGCTCAACATCGGTTTGACTTATCTTTTGACTGAGGTTTTTGATATTTATTACTTGCTGTCCTTCGCCATTGTTCAGATAATAGTTATTATTTATGGCTTTGTATATAATACTTTTCTCACCTTCCGGCTCAAAAAAGCCTCCACCTGGATTTTTGTCAAATTCATCACTTTTCTGCATATCTTTGCCCTGGTCAACATATTACTGGTCCGATTCTTCACCGATGTTGTCGGGCTCCAATATCTGATCTCAATTATTATCACTATCTTTGCCACCATCATTCTCCGTTTCTTCCTGTACAAAAAATATGTCTTTGTCGAAGATAATTCCAGCACCAAAAAAATTATCCTCGCCAATTACCCGATGATTATCCTGGGAGTTGCGCTTTTTATTGTCCTATTATTCATCTACGGTTTTATCCCCGGTCTATATCTCAACGATTTATCCGCCCATTATCTGATGGCCGCCAATACCGATTGTATTCTCAATCATGGCGTATTCAATTTGTCGCCCTGCTTTAATTATGGTTATCCTCATGGCTATCCCTTTTTAATAGGACTTCCACTTATATATGTTTCAGCTGCAATCAGCAGAATCTTTTCTGTCAGTAGTTATCTGTCCAATGTGATCGCCGGAATAATTGTATTAGTTGTATCAAATTTATCTATTATAGCTTTGTTCAAAAAATTCAAAATCAAAACCTGGCTGGCTGTAATTTTCGCTTTTATCTGGCTGGCCTCAACTATTTTGTACAAACAAACCGGCTACATCTACGTCATGTACGGCTTTATCCTCCTGCCATTCTATATTTTAATTAATTATTTATTTTTTACCACCAGCCAAACTACCAAAAAGCAACTAATCACCTGGAGTCTGATTCTATTACTTGTTCGCGTATTTGCTATGTTCACCGACGGCTATTCTTTTATCATATCTCTACTGGCCAGCGGTTTTTTGTGGCTCGCCTTTGTCATTAAAGAATATAAAAATACTAAAAAAGTCATTTATTACACCATTATAATTGGTATAGCCAATTTAATACCTGTATTTTTATATAAAATTTATACTGATATGTTGGGTAATTTTTCTGTCATGCCCATCGATTTTTTCCGCGCCCAAGGAGTTGACCTGATATCTTTATTTGTCCCCTCCAATGCTTACTGGTGGGCCGATCTACTCAATGTCGGCCCGATTTGGGGCGATAGCCAGGTTGCCT
>JAHJAL010000001.1 GCA_018814055.1 Patescibacteria group bacterium | reverse complement strand
TCACTGTGAAAACGAACATTTTCCAAAAGCAGGCAATCGCCATTTTTGAGCGCCGCCGCCATCGCCTCGGTTTCTTCGCCGATACAATCGGGAGCGATAGGGACGGCTTGTCCGAGCAGTTCAGACAATCTCTTTGCGACGGGCGTCAGCGAAAATTCCGGTTTGCGCTCGCCTTTGGGACGTCCTAAGTGCGACATCAAAATCGCTTTGCCGCCATCACCAATAATTTTCTTTATCGTCGGCAGCGACGCGACGATGCGCGTATCATCCGCAACCTTCCTATCCTTAATGGGAACATTAAAGTCGACACGCACTAAAACGCGCTTGCCCTTCAATTCGATTTGGTCAATGGTGAGTTTGTTCATGGATACACCGTTATTGTTAGAATAATGAACTTGCGAAGAATTTTGCGAGTCACGGGCTTTTCATTGAAGCTTCAATTGAATTCTTTCGTCATCCATTAAAATGATTGACGCATCAAGAACCTCTTGGCCACTAATGTCTTTTTGCTTATATTTCTTGACAATTTCGCTAGGAATTAGGAAACGATACTCGACATCTTGACTTGACGCAAATTCTTTGGAGAAGTCCTTTGTGTGGCCGATAACAGTTAAATCATATCCGAAGAAAAGCTCTAAATCTCCTAATTGATCATTAAGTGGTGTAAGTATTTTACGGATAACTTCATCGAAAAGGGTTTTGCCAATATCGTACTTATTAAGTTTAAGAGAATTGTATGTATTGGCACTATTGAAGTTAAAGGTTAAATAGGATTTTTCTTTGAAATCACACAGTCCAACTGAACGTGTTTTGAGAACGCAATCTGAAATAAGACTTTGTAAAAGAATTATATCTATGAAAGACAGAATCCTCTCTTGCAATAACTGCTCTTCGTTGGAAATGGAGAAGGTAGATTCTAAGTAATCCTTTGGTCTAATCATTGTGATGGTTTCAGATTCGCTGTATTTCTCTTCATATACATTGAGATTGCCAGTTTGAGAATAATAACCATCTTTTGAAACCTTGAAATCCAAACTTGAGCTAAAAAATCGAGAATAAATGAATTGCGGATCAGCAGTGGCATTCATGGAGATGTAAACTTCTCCAGTGCTTGATGTTATTACAGTTGTGTCTTTAACTAATCTTTCATAATCTGTATGAGCGAGATCTTTTAAAGTGTAGTGAATAAGGGCATTTTCTATAGGATTGCTGTCGACATCGCGAATTTTTATAGTATATGTATGTGTTTGTGTGGCTTCTTCAGGGGGGATATAATACGGTGGAGGCATACATGAAGATAATAACAGACAAAAACCGATATAAGTAATCACTCCAAGGCTCGTTAATAATATGTTGGTAGTGTTTTGATTGTTACGGATTGTACTCATGCGTGCCTCCTTTTATTTTTTGCATGATAGAGTTTGTTTTCAGGGATTATTGCTTTTTCAACTGTTTTATTACTGCGGAAAAAGCATCTTTATAGCTTGGTTTCTTTAGCGCTTCGATTTTTCCATAAGGACTTTCGGGAAGTTCGGGGAGAGGGAAACAATTTCCGATTCCACTTTCTTCAATTTTTTCCCAAAAATCATCAGGCGGATTGGTGGTTCTATCCTGCCAGGTACCGTGTTGTATCAGACAGCCACTCCCAATAGGATTATTCCCAACAAATGCTAAACCAAAGGGCTGCTGATCGATGGCATTTGCTTTGTAATCCACCCTATTTCCATTCGCGATATAATACGCTGTACCTGTTGTTGTCCCAGAAGCCATGATAAGGATGCTGTCGAATTTGTTTGTCAATAATTTTGGCAATATATCTGGCAATTCACCCGGTTCGATGATCCGGTAGTGATTGGGTTCGCAAAGATTTTCCCAGTCCGATCGTTTCTGGTCAGATATGTCGAACCAATCGAATTTCACAGCATTCTACCTGAAAGGTTCTTTTATGCCACAGCAGGTGATACACCAACCGCCGCGATTCGAGGGTGTTAGAGCTTTTATAAACAAGATGTTGTAGATATTGAGGTGCCAAAATGGAACCTCAAGTTTGTGACTTGGTCAAGGTGGTTGAGGCAATCATCTTGAGGTCACAAATTGTGACCTCAAGTTGTTAAAATTTGCTGTTCCAATTTGGCACCGCAAATTCGTAATTGAGTTCTAAATACGAATCCTACCGAACTCGCTCGCAGTACCAAATATCCGCGTCAAATGTTCCGGAAATATCTGTTAGGACATGAACAAAGTACAGATATTCTCCATTCGCTGTTATAGACGGCTCGCCCACAATGCCTTTGATAACC
>JAHJAL010000062.1 GCA_018814055.1 Patescibacteria group bacterium | reverse complement strand
CAAGATAGTTTATATCGTTCTGAACCTGTAAAGCCTACTGGTTAGGTGCCGGAGCTGGATGAGTCGATTACAAATAAATTTGAGTCTATATATTATGCTCTGCTTTTTTGCGTATAAGGTGATTGATTGAATTATTATTTAAAATGTAAAAAATGATATGCTAGAAATAGCATATTATTTTTTTTATTTTGGGGAGTCAGATCATGAAACTAAATGTATATTGCGACAAGCTGGAGGATCTGAAATGTGACGCGGTGGTGGTTTTTGTGGAGAAGGATCGGGTGGCACTGCGGGGGTTGGAGGCGGAAGTAAATAAGATGGTGGATAACAAGGTGGGGGAAATGCTGGAGAGCAAGGAGTTTGAGAGCAAACCGGATCAGTTTATGTATTTTCATACGTTTGATAAGATAAAAAATATTCCGAGAGTAGCTCTAGTTGGATATAGTCTGGAGGATGATATTACGTTGAATTCATTGCGGTCATCAGCGGCAAAGGTGGCGAAGAGTTTGCGAAATGTAGGGATGAAAAAGATTGCGATGATAATGCCAAATGTTCGGGCGTGGTTTATGCCGGACTCGGCCCGGGTGATAGTGGAGGGCGCTTTGATGGGTTTGTACCGGTTTGATAAATATGTGGAGAAAAAATATACCAAGAAACTGGAAGAAATCGTATTGGTGGGAGAGGGAAAAGACAGGAGGACTCTGGAAAAAGCAATACTGCTGGGTGAAATGGAAGCAAGCGGGGTGATGCTGGCCCGGGATGTGGCCAATGAGCCGGGGAATGTGCTGACTCCAAAGCATTTTGCGGGAATTGCCAAGAGGATGATGCAGAAAGTAAAGGTAGGATGCAATGTGTTGGATGAGGGTGATATCAAAAAGGAGGGGTTGGGGCTTTTGTATGGCGTGGGGAAGGGTAGTGAAAATCCTCCGCAAATGGTTGTTATGAATTATAATGCCGGTAAGAAATACCCGACCGTGGCGGTGGTCGGCAAAGGAATTACGTTTGACAGTGGTGGAGTTGATCTAAAAGTGGGTACAGCGGCCGGTCCGATGTTTTTCAACATGAAAAGAGATATGGCCGGAGCGGCAGCGGTGTTGGGGATGATGTATGTAGTTGGACAAATAAAGCCAAAAATCAATATAATCGGAGTTTTACCGTTGGCGGAGAATATGCCGGATGGGCGGTCCTACAAACCGGGTGATATATTGGTATCTTATAGCGGCAAATCGGTGGAGATTTTTCAGACAGACGCGGAAGGCAGGCTGGTAATGGCGGACGCGATGAGTTATGTCCAGGAAAACTACGCGGTGGATTATTTGTTGGATGTGGCCACGTTGACCGGCAGCGCGGTTTTGACCTGCGGGCCGAAAATGATGGGGCTGTTTGGTAATGATAGCCGTTTGCTGGAGAGGATAAAAAAAGCCGGGGTGGTGGCCGGAGAGGAGACGATGGATTTTCCTTTGTACGACGGATACCGTCAGAGGATCAAGTCACATTTTGCCGATATCAAGAATTTCAGTTATAAGCCACCCTACATGATAGCCAGTGCTTTGTTTTTGCGGGAGTTTGTCAAAGAAGGGACCAAATGGGCACATCTGGATATAGCCAGTATGGTGTCGTCGTCGGGGGAGGGAACGTATTTGACCAGAGGGGCGACGGGGGCGGGGGTGAGGTTGTTGAGTCATCTGGTATTGGGGATGGGGAAGTGAATATTCAAACGGCCTACTAGCGTTCACGGCAAAGTTTGAAAACGAGTATGCTTGAAAAATAATCCAGCAAATATATAAAATTATTCATTATTAATTTTTTAACTATGGGTGAAAAAATTATTGACCAGAAAGTGGTCAAACGGGAAGACAAGGGGAGTGCGGGGTATTTGGGGAAGAAGTATCGGGGACTTAAGGATGCTTTGGGGGCGATGTGTATGGCGCCGGTGTTGATAGTGATAGCGGTGGGACTTTTGTTTTATAGTGAGGGGTTTCACAAGAGTTCAGAAATTATCGGGCAATTGGAGTTGAAACAGGCGAGTGAAGTGGTGAATATGACCGGGTTGTACAAAGCGCAGGGCATGGTGAATGTTGATAGTCCGGCGCTTGCGCCGGAAGTGGGAGGTGTTTTGTATTATACTTATGTGGTGGAGGAATACCGGGAAGTGGAAGAGACTGAGCAAGAGACACAGATTGTGGTGGAAGATGGCCGGGAGATTGAAGAAACGGTGGAGACTACCAAATTGGTAGAAAAATGGGTAGAACAGGAAAGCAAAGATGGTACTTGGGCCGAGTTTGATTTGGATGGATTAAATGTCAATCCGACCGGGGCCAAGTTGATGCTTGATTTGGATACCGATACTTATTTTGAGGATGAGTATGGTCTGTGGGAAGCAAAAGAGAAGGGAACAAGCAGTGCTCCGGATATTGGTGATGCGCGAATGGTGGTGGATTATCTGGACACTGATCAGCAATTGATTGTAGTGGGTGAGGTAAGCAATGGTACGATCGGTGATGGTGCTGAGTTTATCATAACTAATCGTTCGGACGCACAATTGTTGGCCGGTTTGCGGCAAGAGGAGAAGACCTGGTATTGGGTGATGAAATTTATTATCTGGCTTCTGTTTGCAGCCGGATTCACTTCAATTATTGGTCCCTTGCTAGCTTTGCTTGATTTTATCCCACTGGTGGGAGACGCCGCGCGTAATGTGGCGGGATTTTTGTCGGCGGTATTGGCTCTGATCATAGTGCTGATCGGCAGTATTTTGATCAAATTCTGGTGGTTGTTCTTGATAGTGATTATTTTGGGAGTAGGTGGTTTGATTGCGTTGTTGGTATGGGTGATCAAAGGGAGAGAGAAGAAAAAGGAATAATTTTTCATTATTCTTTGATATCGCAGACTTCGCGGATGAGTTCCTCGGTGACGCGTTGTTCGTTCCAGTCGATGGTGTGGCCGGGGTAGATCATCTTGGTTTCGGCGCCTTTTCCGGTAATGACGACGGTATCACCGGGCTTGGCCAGGGTGAGGGCTTTGTGAATGGCTTCTTTGCGGTTGGCGATAATAAAATAGTCCCGGTCGAGTTTTTTGTTCAATACAGTAATGCCGGATTCGAGTTGTTTGATAATATCTTCGGGGTTTTCTGTCCAGGAGTCTTCGTGAGTGAGAATAATTTGATCGGCGTGAGTGGCGACAATTTCACCCATGATCGGTCGTTTGCCCCGGTCGCGGTCTCCGCAGGCACCAAGGACGGCAATGATTTTGCCGGTGGTGATAGGTCGGATGGTGTTTTTGTATAATTTTTCCAAGGAATCAGGCGTGAGGGCGTAATCGATAATTACCCGGAAAGGTTGTCCAAGTTCTATTTGCTGCATTCGACCGGGGATAAGATCGATTTTTTCCAGGGCTTGTTTGATTGTTTTGAGTTTAATTTTTTGAGAACGGGCTATACAGCTGGCTAGAAGTGCATTTTGGACATTGAATCTGCCCAAAAGTCGCAAGTTGATTTGTTTGGCGTGGTTGGGGGTATTGATCAAAAAAGAAGTCAGGTCGGGTTTGGTGTTGATATCGCTGGCGTGAATAAAGATGGTTTTGGGGTATTTTTTGAGTTTGATGGAAGATTGTTTGGTGAGGGAGTAGGCGTATTTTTTGTTGGCCGGATATTTGATTATTTTTTTCCAAGAGGAATCTTGTAAATTAATTATCGAGATTTTTTTGGTTTTCTTTTTTTTGAAATATTTCTTGAGGTTTTGGAAAATGATGGTTTTGGTTTGGGTGTATTGTTCGATGGAGTGGTGGTAATCCAGATGCTCTCTGGTGATGTTGGTGATGCCTACAATATCATAGTCAATGCCCCAGACGCGGTTTTGGTCGATGGCGTGAGATGATGTTTCTATAACTGCATAGCGGCATTTGGAGCGGACCATGCGAGCCAGTAGTGACTGGAGTTGCCAAGAGGAAAGGGTGGTGATTTTGGTTTCGTTGACCCACTTTTTGCGGCCTATTTGAAAATTGATAGTGGTGGCCATGCCGACTTTGTATCCTTCTTCTTCCAGTATTTTGGTTATCATGTTGCAGGTGGTGGTTTTGCCGTTGGTGCCGGTGATGCCAATGACGGTTAATTTGCGGGAGGGGAAACCAAAATATATTGTAGCGGAGATGGCCTTTAGTTTGTGATAAAGGTTGATGAGGGGGCGGGGGATGATTTTTTTGATAGTTGTGAACATAGTAATTAATCCTCCCATAGTATAAAGACTGCCGGGTGGGAATGTAAATGATGTTTTTTTGAATAATATCGTAGTAGTAATTTTTTGTTATATGCTCTTTGGGCAATCTTCCAAACTCTCGTTGTTTCGTTTTGGGGTTTTTGGGGCTGAGGTGAAGAAAAAATGACTAGTAATCATAAGTGCTGAATGGTCGGGCAATGTAAGCTTGCCCAAAGAGCATATAACAAAAAATTACTACTACGATATTATTTTAAGACGTTATCTTTGGATGAATTTGGCGGTTTTGTACACGAGATGCCAAGGTAAACTGATAGTTTTTTCCATATGGCCGGTGGTGGTGATGGGAATGCCACCGAAACCGGTTTTGAATTTGGTGATACCATGCCAGGGGTGTTGGTCGTTGGCTTCTGGGGGAGCAATGCCGCCGAAATCATAAAAACGGCATCCTTGTTGGATGGCGTCTTGGATTGCTCTCCATTGCAGAAGGTAGGTTGGCATGAGATTGCGGTAAGTATTGCTGGAAGCACCATGCAGGTAGGTAGCGATGCGGCCGAAGGAGGTTATGATATTGCTGGCAATTATTTTGTTCTTGTATTTGGCGTGATAGACGTAGGCGATTTTTTGGGGGCCGAGTACATCGATGATGTTTAAATAGTGTTCCAACGGATGCGGGCGGAAATTGTCTCGATCACAGGTATTGAGCAGTAATTGATGAAATAACTCGACTTGAATGGGATCGGTGGATTTTTCTATCTCGACTCCTTTGCGCTCGGCCAGACGGATGTTGTATCTGGTTTTTTGTTTCATGTTTTTGAGGATCTCGTCTTCGGATTGTAATAGATTGAGAATTAGGGTGTCTTTGGGTTGGGTGAAATGATTGGTGGCTTTGAATCCGGAGCTTTGTAAACTGTGGTATACGCAGTGGCAATCCTGGTGAAATGGTTCAAAGCGAATGAATATTGTATTGCTAAGATCGATGAATTTTCTGATTTCCCGCATTAGTTCTTTGATGATGTTGGGTATTTCTTTGGCGGGTAAATCTTTGTTGACTACCGGTCCATAAGGGCAATAAAGATAGTTTTTGTTGATGGAAAGGGGGTGTTTGATGAGAAGGGCGGAAGAAGTAATTTGTTTGTCTTTGGTGGTGAAGATAATATAAGCCTGATGACCCATTTTTTTCTCAATGTCGAGCCAGTAGCCGGTTTGGGTTAGGGCTCGAGGGTTGTT
>JAHJAL010000061.1 GCA_018814055.1 Patescibacteria group bacterium | reverse complement strand
GATATGGATAAGATAAAGAAAATATTGAATAGTGTGGTGCTGGTTGCTTCAACAGCTATATTATTGATAGCTGTGGTTTTGGTAGTTTTGAATTGGCCGGCATATTACAAAAGGTTGAGTTTTGGATTCAATAAGCACACTTTGGCCAGTGAACAATCGGAGAAATTGTTGGAGGTAGGGAATCAGACTGGGTCTTTATTGGAGGATAGGTATATTTTTCCTGATTTGTTTGTTTCGACGGAAATTAAGCAAATCAGGGATGAATATCAGGAAAAGTACGAATATGATTACTTAGCCATACCAAGTTTGGGAATTGAGGCTCCGATCAAGTATTTGGATAGTACGGATGAAAATGTGCTGAAAGATAAGCTGAAAGAGGGGGTGGGACATTATCCCGATACGGCTATGCCGGGCGAGAAAGGAAATGTCTTTATTTTTGGGCATAGTTCTTATTATTGGTGGGACAGCACTGAGTTTAGCAGTATATTTGCCAATTTGGAGTCGGTCAAAAAGGGTGATAAAGTTTTGGTGAAGTACGATGGTGAATTGTTTGTATATCAGGTAGTTGATACATTGATAGTTGAACCCACAGAAGTGAGTGTGTTGCAGCAGGGAGATAATTATGAGTTGTCTTTGATGACGTGTACTCCTTTGGGGACTAATTTGAGAAGGTTTGTGGTTAAAACGGAATTGGTTGGCTAATTATTTTCTTTGATAAAAATCGCTTTTAGCAAATACTGGTCTTCGTAGTATTCGGTGGCCAGTATTTTTTGTTGGTCAGTTTGGACCAGGTTGACTTCACCATCATGCGGAAAGGTGATTTCTTGATTGTTGTCTCCATCGATATCAATTCGGTAGGTATTATGCGGGGCACTATAGATAATATTGGAGTTGTCAAACCATTGGGAATTGGTAATCTCTTCTTGGAGACGGAGTAAGACGTTTGCTGTTGTATCCGCAAGCGATGAATTGATTACTATTATTTCATTTGATTGGCTTAAAAGTAAAATATGGTTTTGATCGGGGGATAGTGATGCTTTTTGGATATTGGAATTGATGGTAAATGATTTTTCTTTTGGATTGGAGATATCAAAGATTTGTGCCAGGGAGTTATCGTGATTGGTTATCAAATATTTGTTGTTGGTAATCTGAAAACTTTTGATATTGTTATTGGTGGCGATTTCATTGGTTTGATTGTTGAGGAGATTTAGATAATATATAGACGAAGTCAGTTCTTGGTTGGTCAAGAAATAAATATTGTTGTTGGCCATGGTGGCAAGTTTGATATTTTTGATCACGGGTGTTTGGTTGAAATTGCTTGTTTCCACTTTATATAAATTATGGTTATTGGTGACAAGCAAAGTACTTGGCGTAAGAGGGGCGTGGCCGATGATGTCTTGCGGCTGGGATGGAAATGGCAGGTTGAAATGCGTGATGTTATGGTTGTAGATATTAATCGTTTGAATGACAGTTGAGTCGAGGGATGAGGTGATGATAGCGATTAGTTGACTATCCAGCCATTTGATTTGGGAGGTGGGGTGTATTTGAACTTGAGGATATTTGACAATATTGAGATGGCCGATGTCTATGGTGTGTAGTTGTTCTATGTTTATATAGGCAGACATACCGCTTGAAAAAGGATTATTGGTGTATTGTTGGATATAGGCAATATCGGTGGTGGTTGGTTTTTGAGGAATAAGCAGGATGTTGTTTTCATTGTGTATTGAGTTGGGGTCGACCGTTATTTTTTTGTTCCAGCTGTAATGGTTGGGGTAGTTGATGCTGAGTTGATAGGTGTTGGGAATGAGATTGGGGATTTGAGTTGTTTTTTTGATTAGATTTGACTCTATTTTTTTGTCATCAATGAGAATTTCATAACCATTTACAATGGGGGATAGTCTTATGATGCCGGTTTTGACAATTTGATTGTACGCGAAATTGTATCGATATCCGATTGAATATAATATGACGATACTGGCAACGGCAATAAAAAGTATGCTAATGGTGAGATAGAAAAGCACGATATTGAAGTAGTTGTACTTTATTTCCATAAGATATGATGATCTTGTTTGTGTTAATAAATATATTTGATATTTTGCTTTAATTCAAGCGAAATGATTTATAATAGTTATATAGATTAATAGAATTTTCCATATGTGGGATATTGTCGGGTTTAAGAAAAATGTGGGTAAGAATACCAACCGGCCGGGTGTAAAATTTCTGGAAAGTGTTATTGGTTGGTGGAATCGGTGGGTGCTGGTGGTAATTGGCTGTCTTGATAAATGGTGGAGTAGGGGAGATTTGATACCATTGTCTGTGTATGCTGTATTGGTAATTGTTTTGACGTGGCCGTTGGTGTTTCAAATGGGTTCGCACGTGCCCGGCTTGGGGAATGATTCGGGAGATGGTTTTTTGTTTTTGTGGGATATGTGGTGGGTAAATAAACAGGTAATGTCAGGTGGCGATGTGTTTTTTACTGACTATCTGTTTTATCCGAATGGAGTAAATTTGGCTTATCATACTCTGATGTTTGGCCAGAGCATGTTGTCGATCTTATTTTTGAAAATATGGTCTTTACCGGTAGTTTTTAATCTTTTCTATTTGTTGTCGATGTGGCTGGGTGCCGTTTTTGCTTATTGGTTGGCAAAAATTGTTTGGCGGGGCGGATCGGGTGCTTTTGTGGCCGGACTGATATTTGGGTTTATGCCCTACATATTTGTTCATTCATTGGGGCATTTTAATTTGACAATGATTTGGCCGATAGCGGCCTTGGCCTTTTGCAGTTACAAAATAATATTGGAAAAAAGTAACTGGTGGTTGTTGGGAGGGGGATTGAGTTTGGCTTATATATTACTAAATGATTATCAATATTTTGTATTTGCGGTGATTTTTTTGGTTTTGTTTTTGTTGTATTTTGTTTTGGTGGTGGCAACCAAGTGGCGTAAAAAAATTATCACAATACTCAAATTTTTTATAGTAAGTTTGGTGGCGATGGTTGTTGCAATGCCGGTGGTATTGAGGACTGTGGAGGTAGCAAAGGTTTACTTGCCGACAGCTTTGCTGTCGGAGGTAGTGTATTGGTCGGCGGATTTATTCTCCTTTGTGGTGCCTCATTTTTTGCATCCATATTTGGGGGCGATAGGACAAGATTATGCCTCGAGGTTTTCTTTTTCAGGTATTGAAAGTTATTTATTTATGGGTTTTAGTGTTTTATTTATATTTTTGATATCATTTTTGTTTACGTTTGATAAAAAGGATCGGGTTCAATTTTTGTTTTGGTGGGTGGTGGCGATTGTTTTTTGGGTGTTGAGCTTGGGCCCGCTTTTGAAGGTGGGAGGGGTGACGGATTTCAGGTTGAATGATGTTGATTATAATGTCTCTTTGCCTTATATGCTGATGTATAAGTTGCCGTTTTTTTCAGTAGCTAGGGTACCGGCCAGATTTGCGGTGGTGATGATGTTGGCGGTTAGTCAGG
The DNA here is from genome assembly GCA_018814055.1 of Patescibacteria group bacterium. GTDB lineage: Bacteria > Patescibacteriota > JAHJAL01 > JAHJAL01 > JAHJAL01 > JAHJAL01. The sequence continues at coordinate 17,886 of JAHJAL010000061.1, read as the reverse complement.
TAGTGGCGGGGGTGGTAACTTATTTGATGAGAGGTTGGGGTAAAGTGGCGGGTAATTTTGGCAGATCATCAAGTTTACTTATTTTGATATTTGTGTCTTTATTGATTGTATTTGAATATGCGACTTGGCCAATGAAATTGCAAGAGGTGAAAGTGCCCTTGGTTTATGAAGAAATAAAAAATGATAATGATGATTTCGTGATACTTGAGTTGCCTTTATGGTGGGCAAGTGGTCATCGCAGTGACGGTCAGCCAATTACGATATTGCAGTATTATCAAACGTACCATGAAAAAAAATTATTAAATGGGTCGGTGTCGCGGGTACCCCAATCGTTGTTTGATTATTATTACAAATTACCGGGTGTGAAGTATTTGGTGGAAGCAAATGGAGTGGTGGCAGACGAGGATGATCTTGACCGGCAGGAAGTTCTCAATGTTTTCAAGAAAGAATTGGACGTGAAATATATTGTTTTGCATGAAAAATATTATTCGGCAGATGATTATTATCGTATTCGATCGTATTTGGAGAATGTTTTGGGTTTGAATGTATGGAGAAAGGGTGATGGAGAGATAGTTTATATGGTGATATGATGAACCTATGGAAAAGTGTGAGGCCAAAAAGAGGATTGAAAAATTAAAAGAAACGATTAGATATCATCGTTATTTGTATCATGTTTTGGACAAGGAAGAGATTTCACCGGGGGCTTTGGATAGTTTGAAACATGATCTTTATTTATTGGAGCAGAAATATCCGGAATTTGTTGCGCCCGATTCGCCGACTCAGAGAATTAGTGGTAAACCATTGGATAAGTTTGTCAAAGTCAAACATAGTCAAAGAATGCTGTCATTGAATGATATATTTGATTATGGGGAATTGGCTGGGTGGGAAAATAGGCTAAAAAAAATAATTCCGAAAATGATTGGTGGGTATTATTGTGAAATCAAGATGGATGGCCTGGCGGTTAGCTTGGTATATGAGGATGGGATTTTGGCAAGAGGTGTTACCAGGGGGGATGGACAGACTGGTGAGGATGTAACGATGAATGCGCGGACAATTGAGAGCATCCCTTTGAAATTGGATTTGAAGGGGTTGTTTGGTGCTCAGACCAATTTTTTGGGAGGAATTTTTGAAGTGAGGGGTGAGGTATACATGTCAATCAAAGAATTCAAAAAGGTGAATGCTTTGAGAAAGAGAGAAGGATTGGAAGTTTTTGCCAACCCGAGAAATTTGGCGGCCGGGACTATCCGTCAATTGGATGCCAGGGTGGCTGCCAAAAGGAAGTTGTCGTTTATGGGTTATGATTTGATCACTGATGTGGGGCAAAAAACTCATGAGGATTCACATGAATTCATGAAAAAGGCTGGTTTTCCTTCAAACAAGTTCAATCAGTATTGTCGAGATTTAGCCGAGGTGGAAAATTATTACAAAAAAATTCAGAAGATGAGGGATCAACTTTCATACCAGATTGATGGTATTGTGGTCTGTGTAAACAGATTGGAATATTATGACAAACTGGGAGTGGTGGGCAAAGCTCCCCGATATATGGTGGCGTACAAATTTCCGGCGGAGCAGTCGACTACCAGGATTATGGATATCGAAGTACAGGTGGGGAGAACGGGGGCGTTGACGCCGGTGGCGATATTGGAGCCGGTTAATGTGGCCGGATCAGTGGTGAGTCGGGCGACGTTGCATAACGAGGATGAGATAAAGAGAAAAGATGTCCGGATAGGGGATACGGTGGTTGTACAAAAGGCGGGTGATGTGATCCCGGAGGTAGTTTCTGTATTACCTAGGATGCGGGACGGTGCGGAGAAAAAATGGAAAATGCCCAAGTGCTGTCCTATTTGTGGAAGCGCCGTCAAGCGGGTTGGCAAGGAAGCTATTGCCAGATGTGTCAATAAAAAATGTTTCGCCCAGGTAAAAAGAGGAATTGCTCATTTTGTTTCCAAGAGTGGGTTTGGTATTGATGGTGTGGGACCAAAAGTAATTGATAAATTGTTGGATGAGGGTTTGATTCATGACGCGGCTGATTTGTTTAGTTTGACTGTAGGTGATTTGGAGGTTCTAGAGAGGTTTGCTGAGAAATCGGCGGAAAATATTGTAGCGGCTATCCAATCAAAGAGGGTGGTTGATTTTGATAGATTTTTGTATTCATTGGGAATAAGGCATGTTGGCCTGAAAACGGCAAGCGATTTGGCTGTTCAATACGGCGGGATAGATAATTTGATCAATGCATCGAAGGAAGATTTATTTGAGGTGGAAAATATTGGTGAGGTGGTGGCAGAAAGTGTATACGATTATTTTCATGATCAGAAAAATATGGATCTTCTAAAAAAACTAGAGGAGCAAAAAGTTGGATACAACAAGGTGATTAGAGGAAAAAAGTTAAAAGGATTGAGTTTTGTAATTACCGGCATTTTGGTTTCTTTTGAAAGGTCAGAAATAGAAAAGAAGCTACTGGACATGGGGGCAAATGTTTCGAGTACAGTATCAAGAAAAACAAGTTATCTGGTGGCTGGAGAAAATCCGGGGAGTAAATATGCAAGGGCAAAGAAATTGGGTACAAAAATAATCAGTGAGGAAGAATTGTTGGAGATGATCAAAAAGTAATTCACACAAAATGTTTATTGGTTTAATCTAGTATTATATGGAAGAAAAAATTTCAAAGGAAGAAGTCAAGAAAATTGCCAAGTTATCAAAGATTGCTTTGGGCGAAGAGGATATTGAGGAGGTATCAAAAGATTTGAACAGGATATTGGAATACATTGAAATGTTGGATGAGGTTGATGTAAAAGGTGTTGAGCCGGTATACCAATCGATCAAGTTGGAAAATGTGATGGAGGAAGACATAGCAAGAGATTCTTTGCCAATAAAAGAGGTGTTGGATTTGGCGAATAAAAAAGATTTAGTTCATATACAAGTCAAAGGAGTGTTCGATGAGTGATCACGGGTTCAGTAAACAACAACGAGTGTCGATTTTTATTGATGTACAGAATATGTATCACACCGCCCGACATTTGTACAAAGGGAGAGTAGATTTTGGCGCGGTGAGAAAAAATATGATTGCCGAGAGGAATATTATCCGGTCGATTGCTTATGTGGTGGAATCCGGTCTAGAGGAAGAAAAAGGTTTTTTTGAGGCATTGAGAAAAGCGGGTTACGAAGTAAAATCCAAAGAATTGCAGGTATTTGCCGGGGGACAGAAGAAGGCGGATTGGGATGTCGGAATAGCGATAGATATGATTAAGTTGGCTCCCAAGATGGATGTGTTGGTGTTGGTTAGTGGAGACGGAGATTATATTCCAGCCGTTGAATATGCTCAGTTTTTGGGGTTGAAAGTTGAATTGGCTTCGTTTGGTCGTTCAACCTCTTCGAAATTAATTGAAACGGTTGATGATTTCACTGATTTGGACAAGGACTACAAAAAATATGTCAATAAAGTGACTAGGAAATAAATGGGTATAAAGAGCGTATGTTGGTAAAAGAAATATTTGATGATTCTATAGTTGAGGTTCAAAAAAAACTCGATGAAGGTTTGTTTAGTAGTGTTGAGTTGGTTGGTGGTGTGTTTGATTGGATAGACAAGCTGGAACCGGATTTGAATGCTTTGATTTCTACAGATAGGAAAGGAGCTATTCAGCAAGCGAAAGAATCGGATAAACAAATTAAAGAGGGGGTAAGAAAGGATTTGTTGGGTATTCCGGTTATAGTAAAAGACAATATTGTGACAAGGAAAATGGATACTACGGCCGGGTCTAGAATGCTTGAGGGATATCGATCGGTATACGATGCAACGGTAATCGAAAGGTTGAAATCGGCGGGAGCAATAATTATAGCCAAGTCAAACATGGATGAGTTTGCGATGGGGGCTTCATCGGAGACATCTTGTTTTGGTCCGGTAAAGAATCCGTGGGATATAAGTCGGGTACCCGGAGGTAGTAGTAGTGGATCAGCAGTGGCGGTGGCGGCTGGGTATACTTGGGCGGCCTTGGGTTCAGATACGGGCGGTTCGATTAGACAGCCGGCGAGTATGTGTGGAGTAGTAGGTTTGAAGCCGACTTATGGACGGGTGAGCCGATACGGTTTGATTGCGCTGGGTTCAAGTTTGGATCAAATCGGTCCTTTTGGTCGTAGAGTTGAGGACGTGGCATTGACCTTGAAAATTATCGCCGGTATGGATAAACGTGATTCAACCTCAAGTGAAGAAAAAGTTGGAGAGTATGAAAGGGATATGCGTGATAATATCAAAAGTCTAAAAGTGGCTATGGTCAAGGAGCTATATGAGGGTGTTGAGGGAAAAATATTGGATTTGCTTAATAAGAGTATAAAATTGTTGGAAGATGCCGGGGTGGTGGTTGAACAAGTAAGTATTCCCATGCTCAAGTACAGTTTGCCGGTATATTACATTATTCAGCCATCAGAATGCAGTACTAATTTGGCTCGGTTTGATGGAATCCGTTATGGATATATGGCAGAGAGCGATATTGATGATGAAGAGATTCGAGGAGATATTTATGAACTTACTCGTAAGGAAGGTTTTGGAGATGAAGTCAAAAGAAGAATTATGTTAGGAACTTTTGCTTTATCGGCAGGATATTATGATGATTATTTTGATAAGGCCGCACGAGTCAGAAGGGTATTGATTGATGAGTTTAAGAATATTTTTGACAAGTATGATGCTTTGATCGGATTGACTTCGCCGTTTTCGGCTTTCAAGATTGGGGAGAAAACCAATGATCCTTTGAGTATGTATTTGGCGGATGTGATGACCTGTGGAGTAAATATTGTGGGATTACCGGCAATATCTTTGCCGATGGGGTTGATTGATGGTTTGCCGCATGGGATTCAAATGATAGGTAAGTGGTTTGGTGAAAAGGAAATAATTAAGTTGGCGTATAATTATCAGAATTTAAATGATTGGAAAAATATTAAACCTAATATTGTAAAAGATTTATTGGAGGAACAAAATGGGAAGAGCACAAAAACTCAAAAGTCAAAGAAAAGAGGAAAAAGAAAGAAAGCAAAAACAAGCTGAAGAGAAAAACAAGATATTTTTTACGACGGTTTTGACTTTGGTGGTGGTAGTGGTTTTGGGGTATTTTACGGTGCAATGGTATCAAAATTATAAGAAAAATAATGGAGGTGATATGAATTCAAATAAGGTGGTAATGCATACCAATTATGGTGACATTGAGTTGGAACTATATCCGGAAAGCGCTCCCAAAACAGTAGAAAATTTTTTGGGGCATGCCAAGGATGGGTATTATAATGGTACAAAATTTCATCGGGTAATAGAGGACTTTATGATTCAAGGTGGGGATCCATTGAGCAAGAACGACGATCCTAGTGACGATGGTACTGGCGGGGAGAGTACTTGGGGGGATAAGTTTGAGGACGAAATCAATCCGGTTAGTTTGGGCTTGACGGACGAGCAGATTGCTGATTTGGAAAATCAGGGATATGTTTATCGAGATGACTTAGAATCAAAGAAAATGGACGTGGGTGTATTGGCTATGGCAAATTCTGGTCCAAATACCAATGGCAGTCAGTTTTTTATTGTCACCAAACAACCGCAGCCGCATTTGGATGGTAAACACACAGTTTTTGGCCGGGTGGTAGGTGGGATGGACGTGGTTGATAAAATTGCGGCGGCGGAGATTGGAGAAAAGGATCGGCCGGTGGATGATATATTCATTAATTCCATAGAGTTTTTATCAGCCGATGACAATAGTGAAATATCTGAAGATGATTTGAGTACCAATGTCATAGATCTGGGTGAAATTTCTACTACTTCGGATGGCCCGATTACGATTGAGACAGTTGAATTAGAGTATGTCACAAGTTGCGTGAATTATTCTTTACCTGCTCTTAATTTTTTTGCGAATAAGACTCGCTGCCTTTTGGACTCTATTACTATTAGGCGCTCACACAGGTTATTCGCTAAAAAATTAAGAGCAGGTAAAGAATAATTCACGCAACTTGTTAAATTTTTTTTATGAATATATATGTGGCGATAATTCTGGTGATAGCTTTTGTTTTGGCGGGAATGTCTTTGATGATGTTGGCGACGAAGAAAAAGACCGGTGGTTTGATTGATAGAAATAAATATGAAAGAGCAATAAAACATATTGATGGATTGTTGAGAGCAAATGATGTGGTTAAGGCCAGGCAGGCGGTAATTGAAGCTGATAAATTGTTGGACGCAATTTTGAAAGTTAGAGTTGGGGGTGGGAATCTTGGTGCAAGGCTAAGAAATGCCAAAAATATTTTTTCAAATTCGGGTATTTACAATAAAGCTTGGGAAGCTCATAAATTGAGAAATCATTTGGTGCATGAAATTGACTATGGTGTTTCAGATAATTCGGCAAAAAAAGCTGTTGCTGATTTTAAGAAAGTATTTAAACATTTAGGTTACTGATGAAAGAAAAATTTGAAATCAAAATTTTGGAATACAAGCCGATGATTGGTTTGGAAGTACATGTGCAGCTATCTACCAAAACCAAGATGTTTTGTCGCTGTGTCAATGATCCTTTGCGGAATGAGCCAAATACTTTGGTATGTCCAGTATGTTTGGGACTGCCTGGCTCATTGCCAGTGTTGAACAAACAAGCTGTGGATTATGGAATTGAGATTGGGTTGGGGGCAAATGGCCAGATTCAAACAGAAAGTGTATTTGATCGAAAAAACTATTTTTATCCGGATTTACCCAAGGGTTATCAAATATCTCAGTTTTTTCATCCGCTGGTGGTTGGGGGCTCGTTGGATATCACTTATGATGGTCAACAAAAGAAAGTGAGGCTAAGGAGAATGCATTTGGAAGAGGATACTGCCAAGATGATTCACGCCGGTAGAACAAGTATGCTAGATTTTAACAGGTCAGGGATTCCCTTGATTGAAATAGTGACGGAGCCGGACATGGATGATTCAGAGTGGGCGAGGATGTTTTTAAAGAAATTGAAGAATATTATTCGGTGGTTGGGTATTTCCGAGGCGAGAATGCAATATGGTGAGATGAGGTGTGATGCCAATATAAGTTTGCAGACATTGGATGGGAAATGTATTGGCAAGGTGGTTGAGATAAAAAATTTAAATTCATTTCGAAGTGTCAAGCAGGCTTTGGATTATGAATTTTCGAGACAGGTTGATTGCATGAAGAATAAGATAGAGATTTTTAAAGAGACGAGAGGTTGGGATGCAACCAAGGGTACTACCTATCCGCAAAGACGCAAAGAGTACGAGCATGATTACCGATATTTCGCCGAGCCGGATTTGTCGAGTATCGTTTTGAAAAAAGAGGATATTGATTTGGTGGCCGGGAAGATGCCCGTGATGCCGGATATTTTGGAGCAGAGGATAAGAATGGAGTTTGGGCTGAAAGAGGAGTATATTTCGAGGTTTATCGATCGGCCAAAATTATTCTATTTTTATGAAGAAGTGGTATCCGAGTTAAAGTTGTGGATAAAAGACAAAAAATTGTCGATACAAGGTATTTTTGGTGATATTGAAGTGATGAATAATAAGGTGGCTGGATTTTTATTGGTTGAGCTGGGAGGAATGGTACAAGATGAGCGGGAGGGGCCACGGTCGCTTGAGAATGTAACTGCGGAAAATATGGCTGAGTTGTTGAGTATGTTTTATTCAAGGGAGATAAATAACCAGACTACCAAGGCATTGCTGGAGATAATGGTGAAGGAAGGGGGGGATCCGAGTAATATTGCCAAAGATAAAGGGTGGGAGAAAAAGACGGAAATAGGTGAGTTGGAGAAGATTGCACAAAATATTTTGGAAAATAATAAAGAATTGGTGGCGGAATACAAAAACGGTAAAGATAGTTTATTGTCCTTTTTTGTTGGACAAGTAATGAAGGAAACCAAAGGGTTGTCGGATCCGGAGGAGGTCAAAGATACTTTGAAAAAAATATTGGGTCAGAGAGATTAATTCGAATTTGTTATTTTTTGGTCTGTAATATTTATTTGTGATATGTTAGATTATAGGATTAATTAATATATATTATGTTATCAACAAGTGTGGATTTGTGGTATGTGTCATTGTCAATTGGCGTATTGGTCTTGGTTGGCTTTATTTCTTATGTTTTGTATCGATTGGGTAATCTGATTCTGGAGTTAAAGGGTACGGCCAAGGAGGTGAATCATAAACTGGAAATGATGGATGAGACTGTAAACTTGGCCAATGACAGTTTGCGGATGCTCAATGACAGTTTGCGGAATGTCAAGGAGTTGGTTGACAGATTGATGGTAGTGGTAGGGGATGTGGAGGGTGAGATTAGGAGGGTTCTGAGTATGTTCTCGAGTATCAGTGGTTTGTTGGCTGGTTTGTCGGATGCTTTGCGTTTGGGTAAAAAAAAGAAGTAATCTGTCATCCTGAATGCTCATAATGACAATTCAGGAAAATACGTAAATTTAATTCATAAAAAAATTTTGATGAAAGAAGATCGAAAAGATTTTGTCAGTGGGTTTGTATTGGGAGGATTATTGGGAGTGTTGTTGGGGGTGGTGCTGGCGCCGAAACCGGGTAGCGAGACGAGGGAAGATTTGTTGAAGAAATTTGGTGAATTGAAGGGAATGGTTTCGAGTGATTTGGTGGAAAAGGTTAGGAATTTGACGGTGAAAAAGAAGAATACTGTGAAGAAAAGTAGCAAGAAATCGGTTGGGAAAGCTGAAGGGAAGTCTACAAATAGGACAAAAAAATAATTGAAAGATAATAGTATGTCATCTTTTTCAAAAAAGACAAGTTGTGTGTTGATGGTATTGGTGGTGGTTTTGTCATTGGGTTTGGGTGGTGTGGCCGGGGGGCTTGCATCTTGGTGGATAGTGGTAAGCAGTGATCAGCCATCGGGTAGTTTTGATATGCCTTTTGCTGGGACGGAGATATATAAGGTGGAAGAGAGTTCGGCCGTGATAGCCGCCGTGGAAAAAGTATCACCATCGGTGGTAAGTGTTATTTTGACGAAAAATGTTCGTTCTTATTATGGAGATGTTTATCAGGAGAATGGAGGTGGAACAGGTTTTATAATTAGTTCAGACGGGTTGATAATTACCAATCGGCACGTGGTAAATGATGAGATGGCGGAGTATAGTGTGATTACTTCTGATGGGATAAGTTATCAGGCGAGTGTTAAAAGCATTGATCCTTTGAATGATTTGGCGATAGTTGAAATTGATGCTGAGGGATTACCGGTGGTAGAATTAGGAGATTCCAGTTCATTGAAAATTGGACAGAAGGTCATAGCGATTGGTAATGCTTTGAATGAATATCAAAACACAGTTACTACCGGTGTGGTTAGCGCGGTGGACAGGAATATTATGGCTGGTGATGGTTTTGGTGTAAGTGAACAATATGAAAATATGATCCAAACTGACGCGGCAATTAATCCGGGAAATAGTGGTGGTCCATTAGTTGATTTGAGTGGCCGGGTGGTGGGTATTAACACGGCGGTGGATGTTGTGGCATCAAATATTGGGTTTGCGATTCCGATTAATCAGGCACAGTCGGCCATAGAAAGTGTACTGGAATTTGGGCGGATTATTCGTCCGCGCCTGGGCATCAGGTATATTCCAATTACTCCGGAGTTCGCGGCTTTAAATCAAATAGACCTAAAGCAGGGCGCGCTAATATATTCTGGTAATAACTTGGGGGAATTGGCGGTGATTCCGGGTGGGCCGGCTGATGTGGCCGGGTTGCAAGAGAATGACATTGTAGTATCTGTAAATGGAAAAAAAATTGATGAGAATTATAGCTTGTCTGGTTTACTGCAACAGTATAAACCAGGTGATACAGTTGAAATAGAATATGTTCGAGATGGTGATGTGAATAAGACTGATGTAACATTAGATGAGATGAAGTAAATTAAGGAGGCAAATAAATTCATGTCAAATGAAATTGTAACTGGGTTGGATGTAGGTGGGACTAAAATATGTGTGGTAGTTGGTCGCATAATACCGGACAAAAGAAATCCGGAGATTGTTGGTTATAGTTCAGTACCATCAAATGGCTTGCGAAAAGGGGTTGTAGTGGATATTGAGGAGACGGTTAGTGCTATTTCGGCTGCTTTGGAAGAAGCCGAAAGGATGGCTGGTGTGCCGGTTGATAATGCGGTAGTGGGTGTGGAAAGTGCGACGATTCAGTCGCAAAATAGTAAAGGCGTGATTGCAGTTTCCCGGTCGGACGGTGAGATATCGCCCGACGATGTGGTGAGAGTGTTGGAGGCGGCGAGGGCTGTTTCCGTGCCGGCCAATCGGGAAATTTTGCATGTTATACCCCGTAGTTACAAAGTAGATGATCAGGTAGGAATACATGATCCTTTGGGAATGACAGGTGTTAGATTGGAGGTGGAGGCGCACGTGATTACCGCTTCAACTCCGACAATCAAGAATTTGACCAAGTGTATTTATCAGGCGGGTTTGGATATTGATGAAATGGTTTTGGGTGTATTGGCTTCCTCAAAAGCTGTTTTGGCCAGGAATCAGAAAGAGGTGGGAGTAGTAGTGGTAGATATTGGTTACTCGACGACGGGCGTAGCGGTTTTTGAAGAAGGGAATGTGTTGTATACGTCAGTTTTGCCGGTTGGGGCCTCACATGTAACCAATGATATTGCTATAGGCCTTCGGACCTCAATTGATGTGGCGGAGAAGGTAAAACTAGAAGAAGGTTGTGCGGTGCCGGCTGTTATTCCTGAACGAGAACGGATAGATCTAAAGAAATATGGGGTGGGGGATGGTTATTATGTAAGTCGTCGGGAGGTAGCTGAAATTATTGAGGCTAGAATGTTGGAGATATTTGGCATGGTAAATGATGAGTTAAAAAAGGTGGGAAGAGACGGTATGTTACCGGCAGGTGTAGTGCTAACAGGTGGGGGCAGTAAGTTGGTAGGGGTGATTGATCTGGCGAAAGAGGCCATGCGCCTACCTTCGCAGATTGGGTTGCCCGTGAATGTAAGCGGTATGGTTGATAAGTTGTCTGATGATCCTAGGATGGTGGCCGCGGTGGGATTGATGGAGTGGGCTTCCGATGTGATTTTGAAAGGATCGGAAGTTATTGGTGGTTCAGTAAAAAAAGAGAGTGGTGATTTTGGTTTGGCGAAGATCAAGGATTGGTTTGGCCAGTTCCTCCCATAGGTAATTGTTTTTTGGCGGTATATAAAGTATAATTTGGTTGATATCTTTAAAAATATTAATTAAATAGTATATGAATAAAAGTGACAAAAATACTACGTCTCAGGATATGATAAAAAGTGATGAGGCCGCACGAGGTGTGGCCCGGATCAAGGTGGTTGGTATTGGTGGTGCTGGTGGATCGGCCCTGAATCGGATGGTTGAGTCCAAGCTGAAAGGAGTTGATTTCGTGGCGGTTAATTCAGATTTACAGGCATTGAACAAGAATTTGGCTGAAACAAAAGTTCAGATAGGAAAGGATTTGACCAGAGGTTTGGGGTGTGGCGCTGATCCGGAGAGGGGTAGGATGTCGGCTGAGGAGAATAAAGATGAAATTTATGAAGAGTTAAGAGAGGTAGAGATGGTATTTGTAACAGCTGGTATGGGAGGAGGCACGGGTACGGGAGCAATTCCGGTGGTGGCCGGTATTGCTAAAGAATTAGGAGCTTTGACGGTGGCGGTGGTCACCAAGCCATTTGCGTTTGAAGGTCAAAGAAGGATGAAGTTGGCCGAAGCAGGAATAGAGGAGTTGAGGAAAAACGTTGATACCTTGATTATTATTCCAAATGATCGTTTGTTACAGGTGGTTGATAAAAAAACGTCTTTGATGGATGCGTTTCAGGTTGTTGATGATGTTTTAAGACAAGGGGTCAAGGGTATCACAGATTTGATTACTCAACATGGTCTGATTAATTTGGATTTTGCTGATGTAAAGGCAATTATGCAAGATAGTGGTACGGCATTGATGGGTATTGGTCATGGCACCGGTGAGTCGCGGGCGATCGAAGCGGCTAGAGCAGCTATTGATAGCCCTTTATTGGAAATTTCAATTGATGGGGCCAGAGGTATTTTGATGAATGTGACCGGTGGAGCGGATATGGGGATGTATGAGATAGATGAAGCTGCCAAGACGGTAGCTGAAGCGGCCGATCCGGACGCAAATATTATTTTTGGAGCGGTGATAGATGAAACAATGCAGGGTGAAATTAGAATCACGGTAGTGGCCACTAATTTCGAAGGCAGAAAAGAAGGATATATCGGGCGGGAAATGTCTGATTCCGGCGGGATGGCCAGTATTGGCAATAAACCGCTATCGGTGAGAACCGGTGGGGATGAAGATGAATTGGAGGTACCGGCTTTTATTCGAAGAAAAATGAAGTAGTTTATTGATAAGTTGTTTTAATAAATTTTTATAAAGGGGATTCATGGGAAAACTAGGTGGATCCTTTTTTGTAGGTGGGGAATATGGTTTTTGTTTTTTATTTTGTTGATATTGGGCGACAAATATTGATATTTCTTATTTTTGTGCGAGTGTTAAGTTCATGGTTTAATTGGAAAAATGGATTTATTTACGATACTACCGAATGGATGTTACAGCCATTCCGCCGACTGATACCTCCAGTGGGCGGAGTTTTGGATATTAGCCCCATATTACTTTTGCTTGTGATTGAATTTACGGCGGACTTGCTTTTATCAATTTTGGGGAGTTTGGTGGGGTAGGTATGAGATTTGAAGTAAAGGTAATAACGAATGCCAGAATGACTGAAGTGGTGGAAAAAAAAGATACCTGGTTAAAAGTGAAAGTAAGGAGTAAAGCACATAAACAAAAAGCAAATTTGGAGTTGATAGACTGTTTGGCAGATTATTTTGGGATAAATAAAAGCCAAATAAAGATATATCGTGGTCAGAAAAATAGCAGAAAAGTGATTGATATAGAGGGTATTCTGTGAAGTTGGACTAGGCGGTATTTTTGATATAATGGGTTTATGAATACTAGAGCGCGTTTCAAAAATATTGTACTTGATAACTGGTTTTATATTTTGGTGATGACGGTGTTGGTGGTGATGGGTTTGTTGGTTTACTATAGTTTGACGATTGTCCAGGCTGGGTTTGTATTGTGGCTGAAGCAGTTGGGAGTGGTCGTGATTGGTTTTGTAATGTTTTTTTGGGTAGCGGGTTGGGATTATAGAGTGACCAAAAGTGGTGGATGGTGGTTGTATTTGTTGTTGATTTTGTTATTGTTGATAGTTTTGTTGTTTGGGAATGTGGAATTCGGAGCTAAAAGATGGATAGATATTGGTTTTTTAAGTTTTCAACCCGTTGAAATAGGTAAGGCGCTGTTTGTCATATTTATGGCGAAGTATTTGAGTGAAAAGGGTGAATATCTTACTGTTGTGGATTTATTGAAGACTATTGGATTGACTGCTCTGGTGGTTGGTTTGGTAATGCTGCAGCCGGATTTGGGTTCGGCTTTGGTTTTTGTGGCAATATGGGCGGGGATGGTGTGGGCTTCAGCGGTACCGAGAAAATATATCGCGGGTATGGTAGTGAGTTTGGGCCTATTGATACCGGTTATGTGGCAGTTTTTACATGATTATCAAAAAAAACGCATTTTTGTTTTTTTGGATCCATCTTTGGATCCGTATGGAGCTGGATACAATGTCCTTCAGTCTCAAATAGCGGTTGGGAGTGGTGGTTGGTGGGGATTGGGATTGGGACAGGGTTTACAGTCCCAACTTCATTATTTACCGGTGGCGTATTCGGATTTTGCTTTTGCGGTTTTGGCTGAGGAATTTGGTTTTGCCGGTTCTTTGTTGGTGCTGGTGTTGTTTGGATATTTATTATGGACTATCTGGAGAATAGCATTTTTGGCAGGGGATCAATTTGGTTATTTTCTGGCGATTGGTGTGGGCTCGATGTTAATTTTTCAGGTGTTTATAAACGTGGCGATGAATCTAGGTGTTATGCCAGTAACTGGAATACCATTGCCATTTATAAGTTCCGGGGGTACTTCACTTTTGGTTACAATGTTTTTGTTGGCTTTGGTTTATTCTATCGGGAAAAAATCGAAGTATAGTTAAAAGATTATTATGAGAAATAAAGTTTACAAAACTCCCGCTTTGATAGTAGGTCGAAGAAATTTTAGCGATGTGGATAGAATTATTACTGTTTTGACCAAAGACTTTGGGCGAAGAGATCTAATGGTGAAGGGCATCAGAAAACATGGTCATAAATGGGGGGGCATCCTGGAGCCATTTATGATGATAGATTTGGTGGGCAAGGTGGGGAATAATTTTGATTATGTGCGGGATGTTGATTTGATATGTGATTATGCTGTATTGGAAGATAGTTTAAATGGTTTTGGTTTGACGAATATGTTCTTGGAGGTGGTCAGTAGAGTTAGCTATGAAGGAGAGACAGGTGAGTTGTTTGAATTGGCGCGTGATTATTTGAATTGTTGGGAGCGAAAGAAGTTTGAACTGGTTGGAAATGTGAATGTGATGCTGTATATGTCATCATTTATTATGTCAGTATTGGCAATATCGGGTAGATTACCGGTAATTGATGTTTGTTTGGAGTGTGGTAAGAGTATTGACCAAGTTGGTTTGGTTTTGGGGGCACAGGGAGTATTTCATCGACAATGCGTGAAGGGTCCGGATGAGGTCAGAGAAATGTCAACTGGAGAGTATGGAATATTCAAGAAAGTCATCACTAGATCTTGTGAAGTGTTGATCGAAGATGGTTGCGAGGGTGATTTGATTTGCGCGGTGTTGGAAAAATGTGTTTTTGTCTATAATCAATTTTGGCAAAGAGAGGTGAGGTCGTTTGTATTTATGAAAAATTTGATGTTAAATGAAGAATAATGATGTAAGCAGGGTTGAATTGTTTGAATTATGATCCTAGGAGAGAGAAGACATGGAGTATGATTTGCTTTTGATTGGAGGAGGGCGAACAAGGAGGACAAGGGAGAGGACTGGTTTGGCCATGAAGAGTATCAATCAGGTGCTCGGGGGGGAGTTACGGGTGGGCATGGCGCATATAGATGAGCATGGTAGGATGTGGCATAAAAGTGGTGAGCATGACCAGTTTTGCGCGCTAGTGGGCGGAAAGATGTTTTATATAGACAGTGACGAGATGGTTATTGGTTTGGATCAAGCGGGTTTCAAGATCAATCGAGCGTGGCCGTTGTTTTATGGTGGTGAGTTTGCGGTGGCGGGTATAGTTGGGATGTTGGAGTTTGCGGGTTTACAAATGGTTGGGAGTGAAGGATGGATGTGCTATATATCAAACAAGAGAGAATTGGCCAAAAGCGTGATTAATTGTTTTGACTTTGATGCTGATTATAGGGTTATTACCAAGGAAGAGTGGGAAAGAGAGCATGTGAAACTTGACGATGAAATATGTAAATCTCTTGATTTCCCGGTATTTCTCAAAACGGGTGATGTTGAACAAATAGTCTCATCAAAAATGAATTTCGAAAATATGGTATTCGATTGTCTGGAGAATAGCGACTGTGATGAAGTGAGGGTCAGGTCAAAGAGAGGGTTGGTAGATAAATTGATGGTGGGTTTTGTGGGCGGGAAGAACTTTTTGCCGTCAAGAATTTGTGTCAAACAGAATGGCAATATGATAGAATTTGATAAAAGTCGTACCTTGGTAAGGGAGGTCCAGGATCGTCTGATCGGTTTTGTAAGAAATTTTGATGTTAAAGATTTGGGTCTGTTGGAGATCAATCTATACGAGGATAGGTGGGTGGTGGAACGGATTGATTTGTTTCCGTTGATGAATAAAGAAGGTGATTTTGCAAAAATTTGGAATATTAGTGGAATGAATTATACAGAGTTGGTAAAGAAGATATATAATGGGTTGAGGGATTTATAATATATGATGAGTTGTGTAAATTATTTTGTACGATGTGCTTAATTTATGTGCCGCAGACTCGCTATTGTCGGACAGTACTATGCAAGACGCTCACACAGGTGCGTTCACATAAATTAAGCACATCGTACAAAATAATTTACACAACTCATTGATGAATGATGTGAAAATATGAAAATAGTGCTACAGCGAGTCGCAAAGGCAAGCGTGGATGTAGACAATAAACAAGTAAGCGCGATAGGCAGGGGATTGCTTTTGTTGGTAGGTTTTGGGGATGATGACGACCAAGCCGGAATTGAAAAAGCGGTAAAAAAAATCGTTAATTTAAGATTGTGGCCAGGTGATCAAAATAGGGGTTTCGATAATTCGGTTTTGGATGTGAGTGGAGAGGTATTGATAGTGCCGCAGTTTACATTGATGGCTAATTGTAGTCGGGGTAATCGTCCAGATTTTGGTAGGGCCAAAAATCCAAGGGAAGCCAGAAGGTTGTATAATGTATTTGTAGAAAAATTCATGCAATATATAAAAGTGGTCAAGACGGGTGTTTTTGGTGAAATGATGGAGGTGGAGTTGGTCAATGAAGGACCGGTGACTTTGGTTTTGGATTTTTGAAGAAGAGTTTGCAAATTTATCAACTATAGGTATAGGATAAGGAAAAATTATGAGTGATATTAATATGGAAGAAATTGTGTCGTGGGCCAAAAGGAGAGGATTTGTTTTTCCCTCGAGTGAAATATACGGCGGATTTGCCAGTGTTTATGATTTTGGACCGTTGGGAGTGGAGCTGATCAATAATCTGAAAAAACTTTGGTGGAAAAATGTGGTATGGGAAAGAGGCGATGTGGAGGGTCTGGACGGGGCGATTTTTACTCATCCGAAGATTTGGGAGGCATCCGGTCATGTGGAGAGTTTTACTGATCCGTTGGTGGACTGTAAGAGTTGCAAAAAAAGGTTGCGGGCTGATAGACTTCTTGAAGATAAGATCGGGGTGGAAAAAGTGGCAGGCAGGTCGTTGGCTGAGCTAGGACAGATGATTCAAGATGAAGAGATTGCTTGTCCGCATTGCGGGATGCTCGATTGGACAGAGGTGAGAGATTTTAATCTACTGGTTGAGTGTAGTATCGGTGTGACAGAAGAAGACAAACGTAATTTTTATTTGAGGGGGGAGACATGTCAGACAATTTTCGTGAATTTTGAAAATGTTTTGCAAAGTACTCGGCAAAAATTGCCTTTTGGAATTGCGCAAATCGGAAAAGCTTTTCGCAATGAAATTACGACCAAAAATTTTATTTGGCGGGTAAGAGAATTCGAGCAGATGGAAATGCAGTATTTTTGTCATTCAAGCTTAGCTGATAAAAAATATGATTATTGGAAGAAAGAAAGTTGGCAGTGGTTGGTGGATGTGTTGGGGATTGATCGGGATAATCTACGTTGGAGACAACATGAGAGGGATGAGTTGGCTCACTATGCTCGTGATGCTTGGGATGTAGAATACAATGCACCGTGGGGGTGGGCGGAGTTTTGGGGGCAACACAATCGGCAGGATTGGGATCTAAAGAGGCATGGAATGTATAGTGGGAAGGAGATATTGTATTATGACCAAAAAACGGATGAAAAGTATATCCCATTTGTTGTGGAAACATCGCTAGGTGTTACTAGATTGGCGTTGGTGGTGATTTTGGATGCTTATACAATTGAAGAAGTTGAGAACGAAAAAGGAAAGAAGGAAGAACGAGTGGTGCTTAAATTTGATAAAAAAGTGGCTCCAATCAAGGTGGCGATATTACCATTGATGAAAAAAGATAATTTACTGGATGTTTCCAGTGAAATATATGATAATTTGAAGAAGAAGTTTGTTTGTCAGCATGATGTGACTCAGTCAATCGGTAAAAGATACCGGCGGCAGGATGAAATCGGCACGCCATATTGCGTAACGGTTGATTTTGATAGTCTGGAGGATGGTCAGGTGACTATTCGAGAGCGTGATGGCATGGAGCAAAAGAGAATAAAGATTGATGATTTGGAAGGTTATTTACGGGATAATTTGGGGTAATAT
>JAHJAL010000060.1 GCA_018814055.1 Patescibacteria group bacterium | reverse complement strand
GACAACTGCAAAGCAAAACCACACTGATATATTGAATGATAAGTTCCAGAAATCCAGATTGTCCCACTCGGTTTTAATACTCTCCGACAAGCTTTAATCCATCCGACATGAAATTCAAAATCTTCTTTTAATCCTTTGCTTTCGTCCCATTTCCCTTTATTAACACTTGCTCTTTTCCCGCTCTGACAAGTAAATCCTCCATTTGACAAATTATATGGAGGGTCAGCAAAAATCATATCAACCGAACTAGCCGGCAATTTCGACAAAACATCCAAACAACTGCCATGATGTAATTCGAACCCCTTGTTTTTGTAATAACTCATTTATATATATATATTTAACACTTATGCTTTTATTATACAGTATAACTTTATGTAAAAAGTAAGTATCTTTCTATCTTTATTAATATCACAAAACATATATATTAATTTTGGGTCATGACTAGAATAGAAGTAGGGAGAATTGTTAAAATCTAGTCATGAAGTATATAAATAAGATTGTAAAACGTTCCAAAATTTCTAACAAGAAAATAAGGCAAATTATCAAATCATTTTCACTGGATCTAAATGCCAAACAAATTACTGAAATCAGTCATTTAAACCGCAATACTGTAAACCGTTTTTTGAAATTGATCAGGACAGTAATCGCCAAATATTGTGAAGCTGAATCGCCTTTTGCCGGAGAAGTGGAAGTGGATGAAAGTTACTTCGGAGCCAGAAGAGCTAAAGGCAAGAGGGGCCGAGGAACATATGGAAAAACGATTATCTTTGGAATATTCAAAAGAAATGGCAGTGTTTTTACCGAGATAGTTTCAGATTGCAGCCGGGATACTTTACAAGCGATTATCAGAGGAAAGGTAGAGATTGACAGCGTTGTTCATTCGGATAAATGGCGGGGATACAATGGGCTGGTTGATCTGGGTTATCAAAAATATTTTCGGGTTGATCGCGGTAAGAATGAATTCGTTAGAGGTAAATCACATATTAATGGCATCGAGAGTTTCTGGGGATTTGCCAAAACCAGATCGAGTAAATTTCGAGGTTTAAAGAAATCGATTATTTATCTTCATCTAAAAGAATGCGAATTCTGATTCAACTACCGGAAAGAAAATCTCTATCACAAGTTAATTAAAATTATCAATATTTATCCACTGTCCTAGTCTTGACCCTTTTTTATTTTTTTCGCTTATATGCCAACACGCCAATCAACAAAAACAGAATTACAAAAATCAGAATATAAACCAAATATTGACTGTAACTTCTATCATTATCGATCGGGTCACCTCCTTTGCCCAACAGCAACAAGTCTGCCATCGCGTCATCATACAATTTGGTACGTCCACATTTGCTTGTCTTGTACTGCTTGTCTCCATACGCAAAAACAACATAATCCTGCCCAACTTCAAAATGACTGCCACACATACCCGCGTCGGGCGCTGTATATATAGTTTGATACTTATAAATCTCTCCCTTCCATACCCGACCCACCTCAAACATGACTTCATTGTCATCCCCAAACCATTTTTCAGTTATATCCAGCACTGTACCATAGAAAACAGCCGTTGCTTCTTCTTTTGCCTGATACACCGTTTGGTCATTATTGGCCATACATGAACATGCCAAAGTTACTTGGGGAGATATTTTACCACCAAACCAAAACAAACAACCAATAATTGAAAAATCTTTCTCTTTGCCACTGATTTATTATTTTACCCCTATATAATCCAAAAAACCGCGGCAATTATGAATGTAACATATTTTCCGCCCGCCCCAATATCCCAGGTCCCATGCTCATCCATTGTCTGATCCGTCATCCTGGCCATCAAAAACCGTCCATTTCCATCATGGCAGAAAAAACCACACTCACTCCCGTATGATCCACGCCTTTTTTGAGTTTTGAGGCCATTATCACACCTCCGCTATCCCCACCATATAATTATGCCCATAAATTTTCGCGCACTTCGGACATGTTGTGTAATAAAAATAATAATCCTTTGCCTTCTTGCCCTCGCTTTCCAGATATTCATCCAACTCTTTCATATATTTTGGCACCGCATTATACGGCCCGTCAAAAACCATCGACATATAATCCCCCGACAATGTCACATTGTCCGCTCCCTCCACTTCTTTTGTGACTGCCATGTAATGCTCGCCCTTCCAAGGACTAGAATCATGCGACAGACACAAAAAATCCTTCAAATCCGGCGCCGCCTTTGCCTCTGTCGCCATCTTCCACAACTTCCCGATCGACTTCCCAATCATTGGCGGCCACGGCATATGCATAAACAACGGAAAAGTATCCCGGATAAACTTCTTTTCCTTCCACGTAAACGCCTTCTTGTCCCACTTACTCGTATCAAACTTGGGACAGCACGGCTCACCCTCTTTTTTGTTGTGTGTCATAAAAATCCTTCATTATTATTTGTTGGTTATAAGCCATTTTCAAGCGATTGGCGATTATTTTTTTTGGATCAAACCACGTATATTCCGACAATTCATGATTCAATTTTATTTTACCATCAATCTTTTCCCCTCCTCCACCGTCCCTCCCGGAATCGACCACTTGCCATTTTCTCCATATTTCACATTGTCACTCACCCGCTTGGCCAGCAGTATCTCGCCCTTATCATTCAAAATTATCAAATTTGATGAATTAACTAATTTCATAACCTCGACTTGTTATTGATGAGTGCATTCATAATGAGGCATCTGGCCATATGAAAAAACACCTCCTTGATAATGCTCTTTGGGTTGATCCATCAAAAAATTAAACTTGCCATCAATCATTTGATAATACTGCCACGTATTTATAGTCATAGTATGATGTATACCAGTATGCGCATATCGATACACTTCAACAATAAAAACATCGTTGTATGTTTGATTATTAGTTGCTGATATCCACCCATCACACATTTTCACCTCACCCAAAAAGTTGAAACTATAAGCATTGCCACCCCGAGTATTATTACTCTGCCTAATCTCATTGGCCTCTGCAAACTCCTCCTTGCTCTCCCACACCAATTTATCATCCGGATGCAACAATTCCCATAATTTATCATAATCTTCATCACCTTCAGCATATGTTCTCACTTTGGCTACATCTTCTACACTTTTTTGTATCCAATCAATCATTTTCCGATCAGCACTATCCACAATTTCATACTCCTCATCAACACTATCCTCAACCTGTTGTTTATCAGATACGACATCTTCTTGGTCAATAAATACCATCAATTGCCAAATACCCAAAACAGCCGATACGCTCACTATCAAAATCAACAATACTATCAATCCAATCAACCAAATTATTTCCTTATTTTTCACCTAACTTAATTATTAAGAATTAATAACCTCATCATTTAATTCTTCCAATGAATTTACAATTACATCTGCCTCTTTCAAATCCTCTTTCCTCATAAACCCGCTCATCAACCCAAATACCTTCATCCCCGCTTTCTTTCCCGCTCCTACTCCGCTAATCGAATCCTCAACCACCGCACATTCCTCCGGCTGCACTCCCAATTTCTCCGCCACTGCCAAATAAACATCCGGCCACGGCTTATTTCTTCTGCAATCTGCCCCGCTCATAATAACCCTGAAAAAATCCTTTAAACCAGTTTTTTCCATCAATTCCTTCAAAGTCTTGGGTCCCATCCTCGAAGCCACCGCCAACTTATATTTATCTTTCAAAGAATCCAGCAAATCTACCACACCAATAGCCGGCTTAATAGATTCTATCAATTCAACAAAATACTTATGCCTCAACTCCTGCACTCTCTCAATATCCAAATCTACCCCACATTTCTCCCCCAACTTCCGATAAAAACTCCTGCTCCCTTTCGCCATCCCCAACTTTCGATAATCCCCCACATTCAAATCTACTCCAAATTTTTTCAACGCCCTCTTATGCGTTTTAAAATGCAATCTCTCACTATCCACCAACACCCCATCAAAATCAAAAATCACCGCTTTTATCATGACAATTAATATTTATTAAAACTCCAATTTACCAATCTTCCTTCATCATAAACAAACTTTCCCGTATGAAATCGATCTTGATCCAACCATTTCATAAAAATCCAATCTCCTTCCCATAAATTCAAATCCATCAATTTATCATCATCAATCCATTGCAAATTTCCTTCCCTTGAATCAATTAGTTCTCCCTCAAATTCATCTATAACAAACAAAAAAACATACCAATCATTTTCTCCGTCAAAAATAGGGAAAGTCAAAAACCCCTTTATCTTCAGATCTTTCGCTATCAATCCCGACTCTTCTCTCACCTCTCTGATCGCGCACTCCTCCGGCGATTCCCCCTGTTCGAACTTGCCCCCCAACCCACTCCATTTCCCCTCATGCACATCATTATCCTTTTTCACCCGATGCATCATCAACGTCTTTCCATTTTTCCGCACATAACATAGTGTAAATAATTTCATTTTGATATAAATTTAATAAATCCTCGACATTTATCACTTTTACAATGACATTCCATCAACTCTGCCGACGGCAATTCCTCCACATAATCAGACAAAATCTCTTCTCCTTTTTTGATATCCCGCAAAGCAACTTCACACCAGTCTTTCGATACAACATTTGGCTCACATGAATGATTTACATGTCTTTCCGGTTCTTGCATATATCGATACTTGCCGTCAATGTATGATACATATTTTTGATCTTCAAAAGGAATATCCTTGACCTCATCATCTGTCAAAACATTCGTCATATCCCAATGCAGTACAATTTCCCCTTTCTTGAAATCCCTTGCCGCAAAAACCCCTCTGCCGTGGATCTTGGACTTTCCAACAATAACTTCATCGCTTTTCATAAATCATGCCTCTCTTTCAAAACCTCCACTTTCTTCAACGCTGCCTCCTCCAGATCCACCCCCAAACCCGTCGCCAACGTCGCCAACTGCAAAAATACATCCGCAAATTCATCCTCCAAATCTTCTTTTTGGGGCTCTTTGTTCCGCAGTTTCTTCAAATTAGCCTCTTTGGCCAACTCACCCAACTCTTCCACTAATTGTGAAATATTCAACTGCACATCCCGATCAATTCCATACTTTTGATCAATCTTTTTCACAATTTCACTCATCAATTGTTGCAATTGTTTGGTTTTCATAAATGCTTAGTAATTAATAAACAAACGGAGAGGGGGGGATTCGAACCCCCGATGACCTTGCGGCCATACACACTTTCCAAGCGTGCGGATTAAACCACTCTCCCACCTCTCCAAAATAAGTTTCACGTATCAAGTTTCAAAAACTATATTACTCATGCTATTAGATTATACACAAATCTAAGTTCTTAATTTTTAATTATTAATCAACATCCCCACCACTACCGACAAACCAAACGTAATAACCAAGATCAACACCCAAAACCCTATCACAAACAACTCAT
>JAHJAL010000059.1 GCA_018814055.1 Patescibacteria group bacterium | reverse complement strand
TTTGATTTTTTCATAAAAAACCAAAGAATTGGCCAGTGACTTGATCATTTGATCACGTTTGTCTTTGATGCGCCCCAGTTTTTTGGTTTTGATGCGTTTTCTCATAAAATAAGCGTTTGAAAGGTCATTGGTCAAAAGTATTTTAAATCGTGGTCAGCTTTCGGATTCCAGTTTGGAGATGGCTTCTTTGATTTCGGTGACAGCGCGAGCGCCAAGACCGGGCAGAGACGGCAGATCATCATAGTGTTTTAAGACGTCATTGATGGTTTTGATATCGTTTTTTAACAGGGCATTTAGAGTGCGGGTGGAGAGGTTTATTTCTTCGACTTTGATTTTGCCGATATCTTCACCACTGTCTTCTTCGGCAGTAGCAATTTGTTTGGTAATTGGTTTTTTACTACCTTCGGTGGCAAATAGGTTGAAGTGGTCAACCAAGATGCTGGCCGCATAATCAAGAGTTTCTTTGGGTTTGATGGAACCGTCGGTGACTATTTCAATAGTCAATTTATCCAAATTGGTTTGGCCACCAACACGAGTATTTTCTACCTCGAAATTTACTTTGATGACGGGATTGAAAAGAGCATCAACGGCAATAGTACCGATGGGTTGTTTTTCGTTTTCTCTTTTTTCCACGGGCCAGTATCCTCTTCCCTTGGCGACAACAGCTTCCAGTTCTAATTTGCCTTTTTTGCTATCAATGGTGGCTATTATTTGATCTGGATTGATAATTTCGACTTCGGGGTTTTTGGCGAAGTCGGCAGCGGTGACTATTCCTTCTTTTTTGGCAGATAATTTGAGAGTAACCGGCTCGTCAGAGTGCATTTTGAAGCAGATTTTTTTGATATTCAGAAGTATTTTGATAACATCTTCTTTGATATTGGCAATAGTAGAATACTCATGGGTGACACCTTCGATTTTGACAGAAGTAATTGCGCCTCCTTCAAGGCTGGAAAGAAGGGTGCGACGCAGAGCATTACCGATGGTGGCACCATAACCGGGATGTAAAGGTTCGATAACGTAAACGGCTCGATTGTCTTCGTCTTCGGTACACTTGATGGTAGGTAGGGTAATTTTTTCCAAAATTTTTCCTCCTAAATTTATCTGGAATAAAATTCGATAATTAATTGCTCATTGATATTGGAATCAATATCGTCCTTGGCGGGAATGGCCACAATTTCGGCGGAAAGATTCTTGGTTTCGGATTTGATCCAGACCGGTGGTTTGAAATCGGAAAGGTTGAGTTCCTGGTTGAAATATTTATTTGCTTTGGCTTTGTCCTTGACAGTAATTTTGTCACCGATTTTGATTTGGCAGGAGGGTATATTGACGGTGTGACTATTGACTTGGACGTGTCCGTGACTAACTAATTGGCGTGCCATTTTGCGGGAATAGGCCCAACCAAGACGGAAAATGATATTATCAAGCCGGGTTTCCAAAAGCTGCAATAATACTAAACCGGTTACACCTTTCTTTTTGGCGGCAATAGTGTAGTATTTGTAGAATTGTTTCTCCCGCAGACCATAAATTCTCTTGGCTTTTTGCTTTTCACGTAATTGAATTCCATAAGAAGTCGGCTTGGCACGACGATTTGAACCAAGAGATCCGGGTGGATAATTTTTTTTGATCATGGCGCACTTTGGAGATTCACAACGAGCGCCTTTGAGAAATAATTTTTCACCTTCGCGACGACATTGTCGACAGGATGATTGATGCAGAGCCATAGGAAATAAAAGAATTAAGAATTAAGAATTAATTGTCTATACGCGGCGGGGTTTTTTGGAACGACAGCCATTGTGTGGAAGGGGGGTGATGTCTTTGATGGAGAGGATATTGATGCCTTCGCTGTAGAGGGCGCGGATAGATGATTCGCGGCCACTGCCAATGCCTTGAACAAATATATCAACTTCTTTGAGACCATATTGTTTGGCTTTACCGGCAGCGTTCTTGGCGGCAATAGAGGCGGCAAAAGGAGTACTTTTTTTGGTGCCCTTGAAGCCGGCTTGTCCAGCTGATCCCCATGAAAGCGTATCGCCTTTTTTGTCGGTAATAGTAATTAAGGTATTGTTGAAAGTTGATTGAATGTATACCAAACCGGATGTAATCGAAGCACGTTTTTTGCGTTTTTTCTTGGGGGTGGGTTGTTTGGCTTCTCCACTGGTTTTGGTTTTTTCTTCGGGCATTGTGATAATTATTTAATAAGTATCAGTTTATTGGAATATTAAATATTTTAGGTCTTGGTAGGGGCTCTCTTGGAGGTGGCAACGGTAGCCCGGCGGCCGCGTTTGGTGCGAGCATTGGTACGAGTGCGTTGGCCGCGAACGGGAAGTTTTTTGCTATGGCGTTCTCCGCGATATGATCCAATTTCTTTGAGACGTTTGACATGACCGGAAATATCCTGGCGGAGAATACCTTCTACTTTGTAATTTTGATCGATAATTTCTCGAATTTTATCAAGCTGACTATTGTCCAGATCCTTGACGCGGGTATTGGGGTCTATATTGGCGCTGGCCAGTATTTTTTGACTAGTAGCTGGACCGACGCCGAAAATATAAGTTAGAGCGATTTCAACTCTTTTTTCGGTGGGTATTTGTACTCCAGAGATACGAGCCAT
>JAHJAL010000058.1 GCA_018814055.1 Patescibacteria group bacterium | reverse complement strand
ATCTTGATATTTACCAACTCAAAGATCTAGTACTTATTAAATCAAACCGACTCAAGTATATTCGCCCCGGCAAAGATGTACTAGACATCAAATACAATCATGAATTTCTCATCCTGTGCGAACCCCCAGACAAAAAAATATCCCCCGATATCGAATACCTGAGAATCCAAAAAATCACCTAACCGCATCCTTCGCCCGCAAAATTATCCCCTGAATCCGGTGCGGATCAGGTACATCTTCAAACACAATACTCTCTCCCATAGAAGCAGTGAGAATCTTTACCTGTCCATAATTCAAAAAAGTCTGCCATACACCTTCAACTTCATAAGTACTGTCCTGAATATTCCTCAAATCCGCTTCACTCACTACTCGATGAAACAAACTTTTCTGATCAAAATTTATCACTCTTCTGTTTGTCAAAATATATATATCATTCCACCACAACAAAAAACAATGGCCAAGATAACTCACCGCCACCAACAACACCACAAAACCAACTATAAGCAACAACAAAGGAACCATGCTCCAATACCAAAGAATAATCAAAGAAATACTCAACAAGACCACAAATACCAAAATCGGCCTAATAAAACTAAACCAATGTTTCCGAAAAACCTCAACCACTTCCTCATCATCTTTCTGCCCCTTAAAAACCCTCTTTTGTGTACTCATAGTTTTTACATAAATGCCCCTACCTGGAATCGAACCAAGACCTAGGGCTTAGGAGTCCCTTGTTCTATCCATTAAACTATAGGGGCACAAAAACAAATCAACTACTTTTTCTTTTCCTCGCCACTCATCTTCTCTTCGGTCGGTTTTTCTCCTTCCTGAGTCTCCCCTTGACCTTCCTCTTCATCTTTCTTACCCTTCTCTTCAACTTCAACTTTATCAACATCTTCTTCAACTTCCTCATCCAATGCTGCTAATTCTTCCTCAGAACGCGGTGGAACAACTGTCGCCACCACTTCTAGAGGTTCGTAATCAACCACTACTCCAGCTGGCAAAACCAAGTCCCTTACATAAAAGGCATCATCAAAAGTTTCAAGTTTGGTAATATCAACTTTGATTACCTTGGGCAAATCTGTTGGTAAACAAGTTACCTCCAATTCATCTTTGTTAGCAATAAAAATACCGGCCAAATCTTTTACCGCTTTTGATTGACCTACAAACTCAACAGGTACATCGGTTGTGATCTTTTCATCCATTCTCACCCGCAGAAAATCCACACTATTTACATCACCGGTTACCGCATTGTGGTCAACACCATAAATCAATACATTTTCTTCACTTTCTTTACCAATTTTTAATTTCACGATAGTATTGGAACCAGCTTTACGATACAACTTAATAAACTCACTATTGTCTATCACCAAATGAACATTTTCCTTATTCGCGCCATAAACAACCGCTGGTATCAATCCAGCTTCTCTTACAACCTTGGCTTTTGCCGCTTTAATATCCCTTCTTTTGGCATCAAACTCAATAATTTCCATAACAAAATTTATTTATTATTATTTAGTTCAGTATATTTTTTTCTCAACACCCGTCAATAATAGCATATTACCAAATTCAAATCTACAAGAGTGTTATTATAGACAAAAACGGACGATTCACTATCAAATCGTCATCATTTTCTGTAAAAATCCGATGTCATCGTTTATCAATTTATTTCTCAAAAACTGATTTAAAATCCCCATCAAAATCCTTCAAATACTGATGCAGCGATATTAAATCATCACTAGATATTTCGTTACTATGCTGTTTATATATTCTCCCTTCAAATTCCAATCCCTCCACAAAACCCGTCCGGACTGATGGTATATTATTGTTCTCTCCAATTTGGACCAAAGAAGCCAATACGCTCATCCCACATTTCCCGCATGACATCCTGACGACAAAAGCCACACCCCTAGCTGCTATCAGCTCCATATCTTTATCACAAAACAACCCCTGGCAATGTGGACATTTGATAGTTCCCTTCAATGCCCTTACGATAGCTTTAATTTTTTCCGGATCAAATCTTTTCATACTATAAGTAAATTTTTCTCCAACACCCGGTAACTATAACATCAAGACCAACAAAAATCAACATACTTCCCCTTTGGTTTACTATTCGGATTTCTTTGCTCCTTTTAATACATAAATATAAAAAAACAACACAAAACAGAGTACCAAAAACAACCAAATAACCACTTTTGCTAAAATATTTGACAATACCAGCGAGATCAAACCCAAAATAATTGAAATCATATAATAAAACAACAAAACTTGCCACTGGTTCCAACCCGAGTCCAACAAGCGAAAATGTAGATGCATTCGATCTGCTACCCAAATTTTTTTGCCCTCCCTGATTCGACCGATAATCACAAACAAAGTATCAAGAATCACCACCCCCAATACCAAAGTCAAAGTAGCAATCTTACCCCCGGCAAAAATAGACAACACTGCCAACATATAACCCAACAAATACGACCCACTATCACCCAAAAAAATTGTTGCTGGTGGAAAATTGTACGCCAAAAACCCCAATACAGCCGCCAACAACAAAACAGACAACAATCCCGTCATCGGTTGATTCACATATATAGTCAGACTCAAACAAAACAAAATCACCACCGCAATAGCTGACACTCCTCCCGCCAGACCATCCACTCCGTCCAAAAAATTCATCGCATTCATCAAAAACACTGTCCACAGAACTGTAAAAATAGCTGAGAACACACTTACTCCAATTTCCATTCCCCAAAACCCATCAATCATCCAACCATCCAAACTAATATCCCCAACCCAAGGAATCGCTACGCTATGAACCCCCACCCCACCCGCGACCAACAACAAACCAACCAATATCTGAAACAACAATTTTTGCCACGGCTTTAAATTATACATATCGTCCACAGTCCCCATCATCACCACTACTCCCATCCCCAATATAAT
Organism: Patescibacteria group bacterium; assembly: GCA_018814055.1. Classification (GTDB taxonomy): domain Bacteria; phylum Patescibacteriota; class JAHJAL01; order JAHJAL01; family JAHJAL01; genus JAHJAL01. The sequence continues at coordinate 6,883 of JAHJAL010000058.1, read as the reverse complement.
CAATTTCATATCAACCAATTCAGAATAAAAAAATCCCATCGCCAACAAAAGTGATACAAAAATAGCCACCCCTCCCAGATAAGCCACATCTCGCTTGTGCTTCTTGCGATCTTCTATATCGGATCTATCAACTACCCCCAACCTTCTGGCAATATAGCTGCAAACCGGAGTCAATAACAACGAAAATGATAACGTCAAAATAAATGGCCAAATATAGTTAATCATCTTATTCAAATAAAAATAAATTAGTTTTAATAGCTCCTACAACAAAGATACCACAAATGATATAATTTAGGAGAATTATATATGTAATTTTTATAAAAAAATGATAGCCAAAAAAGTCATACCTGTGTTTATTTTTTGTCTCTTTCTACTTACCGGCTGCGGTGAAGAGAAAGATTACCAAATCTCCGATATTAAAGTTTCTGACAAAAGAGACAATGACACCAAATTACTTCTCGAACCATCCAACCACATTAACGATTTAGCCAGCACCATCTATGGGCAAGCTACTTTTTTCAACCCCAACACAGAATCCAACACTTTAATGCAGATAATATGGAAACATACCGAAAGTGAAGAAATAATAACTACCAATACCATCAAAACCAGTCAAGGCGGAACCATACTTTTCAGCGCCCCGCGTCCCGGCTTCAATTGGAAAAGGGGAGAATACACCATTGAATTTATAATCCTGGATACAACCTACGCGATATACAGTTTCACGGTTGGCGAAACCAATCCCGAGAACGAATACATTTCATCTATCCAAACCTCATCGACAGTTGATTACAGCCACAACCCCACCTCACCTTCTACCACTTTTCCCAAGACAATTTCAGAAATATACTTAACCATAGAAACATCCGCCAAAATGCCTAAAAGTACTGAGATCAAAGTAGAATGGCGATACACACAAAAGGACAAATTTCTCTCTTCCGCAATTTCCACTATCGGACCGGAAGAAAAAACTCATTTCACTTTTGACAAAAAAAGCCACCAACCCCACCTTGAAACAGACGGTAATTGGCCCCCCGGCGGATATATAGCCAAAATATACTTGGACAACAAATTCGCCTTTGATGTCCGCTTTACAATCAACTAGCACGACAGAAAAAACTACCAATATAATTTGGTAGTTTTTCAAATATACATTATAGCATTTTACGGTCAAACAAATCCTTTACGACAAGTCAAAAATTTCTACCAGCTGCTTAATCATCGCCAACACAACGGGGGGTGGCAGTAAACTATACGATTCAACTCCATTATCATCGGCAGCAACATAAGGCCTCTCGGTCACATTTACCAGATTTTCTTGTTCATTATAATCAAATACATATTCGGGTGTTATTTCATAATCATCAACATAGTCACCAGCCACTTCAACTGGAATTGAGTTACGCAACAACACTTTGGGAATTCCATATAGGCCAAAGGCTTGTTTAATTAATTTATCATCAAGTTTTAACCGATCAATTATCGGCTCAATCCCAAATTCATCTCCCTCTTTTTGCACCATGACAGCTCCCTGACATTCAGGATTATCACATAACAAATGATAATCTCCTTTTTGCATGTCAAATTCTACTTTGGAAGTCACCAACAATTTCAAATTTCTGGAGGTCTGACATTTAGGACAAATTCTTCGATATTTTATCCTCTCATCAATCACCGACATCGGCACATCTATCAATACAAAGACATCATCATCACTTCTGTAACCTACCAGATCCCGAAAAAACAACGAATATGATATTTGATCCATATCCCGAGGAAAACCATCAATAAAAATTGTCTTCTTGCCACTCTTATTTATTTCCTCTTTTACCAACGTCAATATCAACTCCGTTGGCAATAATTTTTTGGTGCTCCGCGACTCCAGCAACATCATAATCTCTTCCAGAGACTGAAACCCTCGATAATTTTTCCCCAAAAATCGAACCAATTCCTTTTTTTCCTTCTCATCACCCAACTTTTGATCCATTCCTCGAATGATATCCCCGACTGACAAATGTATAATATTCTCTCCTCCAACAATTTCCGTGAACATTTTGGCATACGTACCTTTTCCGGAATTTTTCTTTCCCATAAAATAGGCAATAAACGTATTTTCCTTCAAGTGCTTTCTCAAAAGTTCAATTTCACAACTGGCCTTTGCCATAAAATACTCTTTTCGACCCTCCGGTCCCGTCAAATCAAATTTTTGCTCTACCCCCCCCACTTTAGTTTTAAAAATTGGAAAACTCATTGTTACTTTCTCCCATCATTACACGCTTAATAGACTATCAAATTTTTTCATATTTTTGTATGGGCCGATCATGGCCAGATTCAAACGCTCATTTACAAAAATATCATTGGCCACCCGTATAATATCTTTTTCATTGACTGCATCTATCTTATCCATCATTTGTTTTGGAGTATAAATCTTGTCAAACAGCAATTCTTGCATCCCTATCAAATTAGCCAAATTCTCGTTGTCTTCCATACTTATAATCAAATTTCCTTTCCAGTACTCTTTGGCTTTTTGTAATTCTTTTCTATTTACCTTCTCTTTCTTTAATCGGACAAACTCTTTGATGATTATGCCCAATGCTTTACTGGCTTTATCAACATCCGTACCAGTTTTGACCACCAAATTTCCTACATCGGTATAATTATCAGTCATCGAAGATACACTATATGCCAATCCTTTCCTCTCCCTAACTTTCAAAAACAATCTTGAACTCATCCCCTGACCCAATATCACGCTAATCAATTTGGTGATAAAGTGATCCGGATGAAATGTTTCATATGTTTTGAAACCAACACAGAAATTAGCTTGTTGAATATCTTTGTACAACAATTCTATTTGAGGTTCTTGCTGTTCGTGGTCATACTTACCATAATATGACTTTTTACCCTTCGATATTTTGGCCCAATTCTTCTCCAACGCTTGAATAATTTTGGTTTCAGAATAATTTCCCACCACCACCAATAAAGCATTGGATATCGAATAATAATTGTCTCGATACCTGAGCATCTTTTCGTGATCAATACTGTCCAAAGCCTGTCTGGTTCCCGAAATATCACGCCCCAAACCATGCCCCTGATACAAAACTTTATTCCACGCGCGCCAAATATATGCCAAAGGATTGTCTTCATACATCTTCATCTCTTCCTTGATCACCATTCTTTCCTTTTCCAACTCCTTTTGCCTAAAACTCGAATTCAACATCATGTCAGACAATACATCACTGGCCAACTCAAAATACTTTTTGGCCACCTTGATATAGTATCCGGTATACTCATAACTTGTAAAAGCATTCATTTGACCACCCACGCTATCCACCGCTACTGAAATGTCCGAAGCTTTCGGCCTTTTTTTGGTACCCTTAAAAAACATGTGTTCCAAAAAATGTGACATTCCCGCCACACTCTCTTCCTCGCACCTTGAACCCACTCGATAAAGCACTGAAATATTGACTGAGTCTACGTATTTATTTGGCACCAACAGTACCCTCAGTCCATTTCTCAATTTTTTAATTTTGTATTTTGAAACAAGCATTACTTTGCCAACCTCCATCATTTTATATAAATTCGTTTTTTACACAAAAGCGGGACCGACGAGACTCGAACTCGCGACCTCCTGCGTGACAGGCAGGCGTTCTAACCAGCTGAACTACGGCCCCACAACATATTTCATTCTACCAAAAATCAATATACAAATCTACTCCCTACAGCACCACCATATCAGTTACTTTCGACGATAATCACACCTTATATAATTCCCAAATCCTCAATTTCTCCTTTTCTACCGCCAACCAATTCTCAAAACTATCAGAAATTTTACCTTTCCTATCAACCATCAATATCACATGCCATCCAAAATCAGACTTGATCGGTTCACTTATTTCACCACTTTTCATAGAAAAAACTGCCTTTTCAAATTCCGGCACCATCACACCACGAGCAAAATATCCCAAATCACCCTCATTTTCCTCAACAGATGGATCGTCACTATATTCCCTGGCTAGTTTTCCAAAATCATCCACATTTTCTTTTAGTTTACTTACAACTTCATTGACTTCATCCAACGCAACACTTTTTTCTTCATCTGTGGCATCTTCTTTTACTGCTATCAAAATATGCTTGGCATCAACTTTTTCAATCAACTTATCTTCTAATTCAACTGGTAACAAATCTACATAAACCTTTTTTTTAAACTGTTCTTCACTCCAACCGAAGTTCTGTCCCAACACTTCCAGAAATTTCTCCCGACCACCATTGTAATCAACTATTTCCTGATATACTTCGGCCAACTTAGCATCATCGACATCCACATTTTCTCTTTTTGCCAAAACCAAAATAACCTTCTCATCCAATAAATTATTGTAAACTTCTTCCCTATCACCATCTGTAATCTGACAATTTGTTCCAACCTCCTCGCACAACTTCAAACTTACGTCCAACTCATTCCAATAGTCAGACACATACAACACTTCATTTTCAACTATTGTCATAGGAAAAGGTAAAACCCCAACCATAACTTTTACAAAATAATTCTGACTACCAAAACCATAAAGCAACACTGTAGCAACAACCACCACTCCAACAACAATCATCAATACCATCAAAATAATTGTCTTAAAACTAACAGGCTGCCTTGGCACAACTGGATCTACAATCTTACTTTTATTATCCAAACCATCCATATTTTTACACAATTAACAAATATTAACACTACATCAAAAATGGCGGCAGCCAGCTTGCAGTCAACAAGACCAAAGCCATCAACACCATTCCAATCAACAAATACTCCATCAAAACCCGTAAAGTCAAAACCCTCTCTATCCAATTACTAAATAGTCCCCAAAAAATATACATCGCCACCACCAAAACCATACTTTTGGCAGATGGATCAACCGGCCAAAAGCTAATTACCAGAAAAATTTCCGAAACCAATAGTCCCAATAAAACAGTATACAAGATCACCGCCGACCTTTCCAAACCGCTTGCCCATAAAATTGAATAAAATATTGAAAAGCTCAGAAACACCACTATTACCATCAAAATCCATAACGGCATTGACAAACTCACACTAAAATTAGAAATTGAAAAAAACAACAAATAGGCAGCCACCAAAGCAATAAATGAAAAATTCAATCTCGTTACCAAAAAACTTTTATACGGAAATTGATCCACATACAACAAAAGAAAATAAAAACACAAAGTCCCCATAACAATTACAATCTGCGAAAACAAAGCTATCGGCATAAAAAAACTGAAAGACAAAACACCCATCGCCAACAACACCGGCAACATTGACCGCCGCAATATCCCCTCTTCCCAATTACTCTCCATCACCCACAAAACCCCAGACACAACCACCACCAATAAAACAAAACTTCCCCAAAACACCAAATCAGGGAAATAGTGCAACACCTCATGAATTACCAGAAACATCAAACTCACTACCAAAGGTTTTGTCTTAATATAATTCATCTCTTTGTCAGATAATTTTTATTCGATACTAAAATCACCGCCCAAAACCAAAATACAATCGTCCTTGTCGCTACTTTCCAATTCCCCTTTGTTTACTTCAAAATTCCAGTCATTCTCCAAGTAATCATACATATCAGTCAAATTTTTGTTGTCCTTGCAATTGGCAACAGAAAAATCTGATAATTCTGACGCATTGTCAATTTCCGACACTGTGTATCCTTCTTCTTCCAACTCTGAGGCAAAACTACCCGCCAACCCCACCCGATTCGTTGCATTCAATACCGAAAAATTAACCTGGCTCTTATTGAATTCGAGATTTTCCCCGGAAATTATTCCTTCCACAAAATCATGGATCATCTCAAAGTCTCCTCCATACGGTTGCAACACATACAAGCCATCCACATTACCATCCACCAAAAAACCCTCACTGGAGTTATCAAATCCATACATATTCACCGTCACTTCCGTTCCCCAATCACGTGCCAATTTTGCCACTCGCTCCCATTCCCATATCTCCATATTCGTCTCCAAATGATCCGACACTATATCCACCAGTTGAATCACTATCTTAGCCCCACCTACTAAACCCTTATCCAAAAAAGCATCGCGCATGGCCATTATAGTTTTCTGTTGACGTTTGGACCGATCAAAATCACTTGTTGTTTGCCGGCTTCGAACAAATTTTAGCGCCGTTTCCCCATCCAGGTGTTGTGTACCCGCCTCCAAGGCAAAAATTTGATACCCACCGTACTCATCGGGATACAAATAGTCATATATATCCTCATCTACCACCACATCAATACCTCCCAGAGAATCAACCACTTCCACAAAACCATCAAAATCAATCTTCACATAATAATCAATATCCTGTCCCACCACTTGAGTAACAGTATCAATCAAAACATCCATCCCACCTCCCGCCACCTGATAATTTTTTCCCAATGAATATGCTGAATTTATCTTACTATATCCAAAACCAGGCACCTCCAAATATAGATCTCTTGGAATAGAAAACATGCTCACCACTTTCTCTTTGACATCTATCGAGGCAAAAACGAGGCTATCGGTCAAATCCGGACCAAGATTGTTCTCTCCGGGAATACCTACCAACAGCACATTCACCCTCCCTTCTCTTTCGCCTCGTAATTTTCTCGAACCCAAACCCAAAGTACTGGTAAAATTAGACCAAAAACCACCGTTGTCACCATTATCTACCAACTCAGTACCATTTGCCTCGCTACTCGATACTATCCTATACCCAACCAACCCCGCGTACAAAAAAATCACTCCCGCCAGAAACACCACCGGTACATACCACCATTTAAATATTTTTTTCATAAATAATCTTTAATTAATTTATTCCAAATATTTCTTCGCGACAAACAAACATCAAACACCT
>JAHJAL010000057.1 GCA_018814055.1 Patescibacteria group bacterium | reverse complement strand
GTAACCCCCGTCTTGAAACCAACTTCCGAATCAATCAAGATCATATACAAGAAAAAAGCCACCGCCCCCAAAAGCCAAAAACTGATTTCCAAAAAACCGGCAGTTTCCAAAGCAACCAAGGATCAAAAGCCCCCATCCCTGATGAGTCAGATTATTTTTGGCACCCTGTCAGTAGTCAGCATCATCATCATTATATTTGTAGTCCTCCTGGTACTTCCGCAAACCACTATTAGTATTACTACTCAGGCCACAGAGGTACCATTGGATACTACTATTACCCTGGATAGCGGGCAAAGTGGAATCGACTATATCAACAACACCATCCCGACGCAAATTATCACTCTGGAAGAAGAAGTGGTGCAAGAAGAACGAGCAACCGGAGAAATAAATCAAGGCCAGGCCGCCAGCGGCACCATCACCGTCCACAACCAAACAGAATCCGCTCTACCATTGGTATCCAAAACCAGATTCCAATCCGAATCCGGCCTTATCTACCGCAGCTCCAACTCCGCCAATATCCAACCGGGCGGTAGCGCTGATGTTTTTGTAGTTGCTGATGATATCGGCGACAAAGGCAATATCGGCCCATCAAATTTTACCTTACCTGCCTTGCCCGGAAGCCAAAATATTATTTATGGCCGATCAAGCTCTAGCATGTCGGGCGGTACCGACGATATAACTTATGTGATATCCGAAGAAGACGTTCAATTTTCACAAAGTGAGATATCAGAGAAACTTTTTCAGAAAGCTCTGGATGACATCAGTGCCAAAATACCCCAAGGCAAAAATTATATTGCTCCTGGCATAAGCACACTAAACATCAGTACCCACCTGGATCATCAAGTAGGGGACCAGGTGGAAAATTTCAACATCATCGCCGAAGCAGATTTATCATTTCTGGTTTATGAACAAAGAGACCTGGAAGAATTGGTCAACAAAAATCTAACCAAGTTAATTTCCGCCAAGCAGACCGTCGTTACCGATGAAAACTTGGAATACAACACAACTATACTGGAGTTTGATATTGCCAACGGCTATGCTCTGATCAATCTAACCACCACCGCCACCATCACTCCGGCCTATGATACTGAAACTATCAAAAACCAATTAGCAGGCAAATCAAAAGAAGAAGTCAAAGAATTTTTCTTGGATTATCAGGAAATTCAACAAATCGATATCAAGTTCTGGCCAGATTGGGTCAAACGGGTCAGCAAGATACCATCCAGAATTTCCATAGAAATTATCTGGAAATAATATTTAGTCATAATTTATTACAACAAAGTTTATGCATTGATCTATTTGCATAAGCTTTTTAGCATCAAACATGTCAACCAATGAAAAAAAGAATTATCTAGCCATTGATTACGGTGAAAAAAATGTCGGGATTGCTTACAAGACACACGATAATCCGATTGTTCCATCAGATTCAATTTCCTATCAGACATTACCAGAATTAATCAAACGCATTACAAATATATGCAATGAAAAACACATTCACCAAATAATAATTGGTTTACCCCTGAACCTAAAAGGAGAAAAAGCCCAGCAAGCCAAGATCGTCGAAGAATTCTCCCAAGCCCTTGGCCAAAAAATTAAACTACCTATAGAATTTATCGACGAGCGTTTTACCAGCAAAATGCATCAAAGTTATCCCAATATCGACAGTTACGCTGCCGCAGAGATATTATCATCTTATATTAATCGATCGAAAGTATGAAAAAAATTATCCTGGTCATTATTATCTTGATTGTCATCGGCGTTCTATCGGGGACCTACCTTTGGTATCAATCCTCCATGAAATTCAATGCTTCCGAGGACATAGCTATTGAAATCATCGACGGGGAAGGGATAAAAGAAATATCACAAAAATTAGCCGACAACAATGCCATTGATAATCCATACATCTTCATCGTTTATGCCATCCTGATTGATGGTGAGGGGTATGACAAGATAGTGCCTGGATTACATACTATACCCGCCCAATCAGATATCCCCCAAATATTTTCACTACTTCAAGCCAATCCCAATCGTGAAATTTCCGTCACGCTCCCCGAAGGTATTACTTCCGTAGAATTTGTTGCGATTCTCACAGACAAGTTATCTGTCTCGGATCAGGAGTTAAGAAATTATCTGTTACAATCCAATTATTACCAAAATCTAGATACTGTAATCTCAAAAAGTAATCTATATGAAGGTTTTTTGTTCCCCGACACTTATCGTTTTTATTTTTTGTCCACCCCTGAAGAAATATTCAACAAAATATTCAATAATTTTCAAATACGTTGGGAAGCCACAATAGATGGGCCAATTGACTATGAAAAATTGATAATAGCATCTATAATTGAAAAAGAAGCTAGCAATGATTTTCACGAAAAACAAATAATCTCAGGTATTTTTCATAAACGATTGGAAAATGGTATCCCTTTGGGCGCCAATTCAACTCTCAATTATATTCTCGACGAACCTCAGCGTGTTTTTACATCCCTTGAGTTAAACTACGAATCAGATTACAATTCCTATCTCAATTCCGGCCTACCTCCTACACCCATTTGTAATCCCGGTCTGAATTCTATCGTGGCCGCCACCCAACCACTCAATACCGAATACTGGTACTTCCTCCATACACCAGATGGCCAAATCGTCTATGCCAAGACCTTGGCCGAGCAGGAAGCAAACATTGAACAATACTTATCATAATTAGTACCATTCATAAATTAATATTTAATAATGATCAGTAACTTCCTAGGATATTTTTCCCATGATATCGGTATAGATCTTGGTACAGCCAACACGTTGGTCTATGTCCGCGGCAAAGGAATCATTATCAATGAGCCCTCCGTTGTAGCGATAAACTCTCGCACCAATCAAATCCTGGCAATCGGTACAGATGCCTACAATATGGTTGGTCGTACTCCCGGACATATCGTCGCCACCCGGCCGCTTATCGACGGCGTAGTATCCGATTTCGAAATTACCGAGCAGATGCTCAGATATTTTATTGAACGCGTTCACCGGGAAACCTTCACCATTCTTCCCCGACCGCGTGTAGTCATCGGGGTACCATACGGCGTGACCGAAGTAGAAAAAAGAGCTGCCCAAGAAGCCTCAATCAATGCCGGTGCCAGAGAAGTTTATCTGATAGAAGAACCCATGGCCGCTGCTATCGGTGCCAGACTTCCGATTCAAGATGCCACCGGCAGTCTGGTAGTGGACATTGGCGGCGGAACCAGTGAAATTGCTGTTATTTCTCTCGGTGGTATTGTTTCCTCAAGATCTCTCCGCATTGCCGGCGACGAATTAAATCAAGCCATAATTGACTATGCCCGAGATAAATATAACTTGCTACTGGGGGAAAGAACTGCCGAAGAAATAAAAATTCAAATTGGCTCTGCCTATATCCAAGATGATTCCCAAACTATGACCATGCGCGGCCGCGACTTGGTCAGCGGACTTCCCAAGGAATTACCAATCAATGACAAAGAAGTCAGAGAAGCCTTGTCAAAACCAATCAATGATATAATTGAGTCAATTAGATTTACTATCGAAGAAACTCCTCCTGAATTATTGGCAGATATTATGGAGAGAGGCATCTGGCTCACAGGTGGTGGAGCATTGTTAACCGGTTTGGATCAGTTGATACACAAATCAACCACCATTCCAACCCACGTCGTTGATGATCCTTTGACCGCGGTGGCCCGCGGTACCGGATATGTTTTGGAAGAATTGGAAACCCTCAAACCGCTTTTATTGCATCACGACAATCAACCCACTTTGTAATATTATGAATCATAATCGATTCTTCAAATTCTTTAGTAACAAAAATAACTTACTAATAACTATTGTCCTGATAGTTATTTTTCTTGTAATATATTTCAACTCGTATTACCTGTCTTCTCTGCTAAGTCAAACCACAGCCACAATTCAGCAGCCATTCAATGATATCTCCACTCAAATAAAAAATTTATTGGACACTTTCAATAATTACCAAAATCTGGATGAAGAAAACAGTGAACTCAAAACAATCAATGTCGAGCTAACACAGGAAAATATCTCACTTCAAAATCTCAAAGACGAAAACAAAGAGCTGAAAGACCTCCTAAATTATACTGAACAAAATTCGAATTATACTTATATCACCGCCAAAATATTTGCCAAAGATTTTCTCAACATTGCCGACATTGTTTCGATTGATCAAGGTAGCAAAAATTCTATTGAAATCGGCAATACTGTTATACATAACCATAGATATATCGGCCATATATCCGAAACCAAAGACTTCACCGCTTCCGTTGACTTAATTACCAGCCCCAATCATATGGTCGTTGCCCAGATTCCTGAAATCAATACTAATGGTATTGTGCATGGCCAAATCGGTTATGGTTTAATTATGATAGAAATACCCCCTGATGCTCCATTGG
>JAHJAL010000056.1 GCA_018814055.1 Patescibacteria group bacterium | reverse complement strand
CTTGAATAACCTTACCGGCAATCTCACTGATGTTTTCGAAAGCAAAAGCCACTACTGCATGTTCGGCGACACTGGAGTGCCCATAACCGACAACCCATTTTTCGTGAAAATCCTGGGCCTTCTGGCGGGCTTTCTGGTAGTCCATTCCCTGGGAACTATATGTATCTACCAATTCATTCATATCCAGACTTTTTTCTTTGATCAGTTTCAGCAGATTATCCCGAAAAGAAGCCGGACTACGACTGACATAGGCAAAAAGCACCGCTATGACTTCCGGCGGGAGATTGTATACCACATACACATTGTCATCAATATTGGTAACATGACGCAAAAGGATATTCCGATCCTCGACTGGGTATTCACTCATTTTCACCTCCAAAAAATTTAGATGCTTTTTTTGACAATATCTATTAATTGATTATTGATATGGTCGATTGATTGTGACCCGTCGATAATGTATTTCTGACAGGCATCGGAAAAATTCGGATGTTGCAGACAAATATCTTTATAGTTGTTTAGTATATTCTTGTATGCTTGATCGACTTTTTCCAATGTTTCTTTTTTTTCAAAAAGTTCTGAAGTATAATTTTTACCCTTCTGGGTGAGTCTTTGTAGACAAAGGTCAACCGGGGTATCAATGTAAAACAGGATATCTGGAATCTGATAGAAACGATTTACATTGTTTAACCACTGGTAATTTATCCCCTGGGAAGCTCCAAAGGCTATGGAAGAAAAGAAATACCGGTCAAAGATGACATGTTTGCCCTGATTGAGGCATGGCTGCACCTCGCCGGCCCAGTGGTCTCCCCTATCAGCGGCGTACATCAATTGAAATGTCTGGTGGCTGATATCTAGTTGTTGGTTCTGTAATCTTTCGCGGATCAGTTTGCCAATAGGATAATCAGATGGCTCACGGGTATAAAATCCGTTTAATTGGTCAGCCAAAAGCAGGGCCTGAGTGGTTTTGCCGCTGCCGTCCAACCCTTCAAAACATATAAATAGTGGTTTGGTCAATTTTTTTGATTATTTTGTGTGGTATTTTATTTTATAATAGTATTTTTGAATAATAAATGTTGATAACAATATTGATATCGATAATATTTCATGTTTTGGGAGAATAATACTATCGGCCGCTGGAGCCGGTACAACCTTCACCGCGGTCTGTTTCGGATAATTCGTCAACTTCTTGGATGGGAAATTGTTTGACTTTCTGAATCAGGGCTTGAGCAATCCGGTCGCCGACTTTGATTTGGTAATCTTTGGGGGAAGTGTTGAGTAAGACTACTTTCCACTCACCGCGGTAACCGGGATCGATGACACCGGCTAGGACGGTGAGACCATGCTTGGCAGCCAGGCCGGAGCGGTCCCACAGAAGGGCGCCGTATTGGGGGGGCAATATCGAAGCTAAGCCGGTAGGGATAATTTCCCGCGTACCGGCTTTGATAATTTTGTCTTCGGTGCTATACAAGTCCAGCCCAACATCATCTTGATATGCATAGGTTGGGATTTGGGCCTTGGGGTGTATTTTTTTGAAATATATTGTTTTGGACATAATTAATCAGCGGGTACGCGAAAGGCAACGCCTTCTAAGTCCCAATTTCTATCTGACTCTGTTTGTTGTTTTTCTAGATCACTGGTGGTGTAGAAGTGGGCATTATCGAAATTAGGGCTCCAGAATCGCCAGACTTCCTGGGATGGTCCGGGATAGCTGATTGGATATGCATAAAAGTCTATGTGCTCGTATGTCCAGTTGGGATCTGAATCGACTAAATTGTTATATTCTTGGTAGTCGGCAGTGTAAAAATGCTTGTGAAAAACCGGGCTCCAAAAACGATAGACGGGAGTAGAACCAGGATAATCATAGTCAAAAGCTTCGAAATGGCTGCCTTCATATACCCAATTATTATCATTGTCTTTGACATACATCGCTTCGTCATAATCAATAGTGTAAAAGTGGCTTTTGAAAACCGGGCTCCAAAATCGATAAACATCTTGACTGTTTGGTGGCGCAATATCAGCGGACACTGGACTAGCGTAAATCACACCAAAAAAGATAAATAGTGCTAATAGTAGTCTTTTCATTGATATATATTAGTTGTTAAAATTGATTGACATCCAAGGGGACACTGGGACCCATGGTGGGCGACAAAAATATGGATACTATGTATTGTCCTTTGGCTTTGGGCGGCTTGGCTTTCTTGACCGCCGCCACCAATCCTTCGATATTTGCTTTGATTTGACTGGCATCAAACGAGATTTTACCGACAGACATATGAATAATTCCGAAACTGTCGGCCTTGAATTCAGTTTTACCGGCTGAAAACTCTTTAAGGGCCGCTACGACATCCGGAGTAATAGTGCCGGCTTTGGGGTTGGGCATGAGGCCTTTGGTGCCAAGAATTTTGCCAAGTTTGCCGACTTCAGGCATTATAGATGGATGGGCAATTGCTAAATCAAAGTCCAGCCAACCTTTTTGAATTTTTTCAATCAAATTCTTGCTTCCGGCTTCAATCGCACCAGCTTGTTTGGCTTCATCAGCCAATTTATCGTCAGCAAAAACGATGATTTTGAGCTTCTTGCCCGTGCCATGAGGCATAGTAAGAGTGCTTCTGACCGAGTCCTTGGTGGTATCAAAGTTTAATCGAATATGGCATTCTATCGATCCATCAAATTTGCTGGTCGAAAGTTCTTTTACCAGATTGCAGGCATCTTCAAGCAGGTATTTTTTATTTCTCTCTACCTTGCCGAGGGCGGTGGTGTATTTTTTGCTTTTGACTTTTTCTATTTTCTGCTGGTCTTTTTTCTTTTTTTCTTTTTCCTTGGCTTTGGCCATAATATCCTTTTTGTGGTATTAGCGCTTATTATGCGTAAATATAAGCTTCCACATGTTAATAATAAAAGTTATTTACAATTCAACTTCTACGCCCATAGACCTGGCTGAGCCGGCGATGATTTTGACGGCGGCATCAAGGTCATTGGCGGATAAGTCGGGCTCTTTGGTTTTGGCGATTTCTTCGAGTTGCCGGCGATTTATCTTGCCAACCTTGTTCTTATTTGGTTCGCCGGAGCCTTTTTTGAGATTGATGGCCTTGCGAATTAATTCGGCGGCAGGGGGTGTCTTGATTATAATGTCGAAGGTGCGGTCTTCGTATATGGTAATCACACAGGGACATAATGTTCCTTTTTGATCTTTGGTTTTCTCGTTAAACGCATTGCAAAATCCCATCAGATCAACGCCATGCTGGCCTAGTGCCGGACCAACTGGTGGAG
>JAHJAL010000055.1 GCA_018814055.1 Patescibacteria group bacterium | reverse complement strand
AGTTAGAACTTTATCCATTCCCATCGCCGAAACCGCCACGTCACATCCCACATATGGCACCCCGCACAACTCAAACAAGCCCTGCACCGTACCATCCTCACCATTCAACCCATGGAAAGCCGGAAATGCCAAATCAATCTCATATTTTTTTCTGATCACCCCCCCGCTTTTCAATATCATTTTCTTTGCACCAGCATTCAACTCCACCGCAAAGATCCCCATCTTACTCAACAGTTCGTCTCTTTCCTCCCGCTTAAAAAAATCCATCTCCCCAACTTTTTTATCAATCACCCACTTACCTTTCTTGGTCACATACACCGGAATTACACTATAACCCAGCTTTTTCAATCCGGCCACAATTAATTGTCCGGTTATAATCGATACATCATGTTCCGGGCTCATTCCCCCAAAAAATACACCAATAGTTTTCATAACTAAACCTCAGTCATAAATAAAAAATAAATATTCAAAAACCCTTGTCAGAATACTAATGTTTTTGCATGTTTTCGTATGTTTTAGCATGTTTATAAATATATATCCGCCAAATCATTCTGGAACAAAATCGTATCACCTTTTTTCAAAATCTTCTTCAAATCTTCATGTGCCTCTAAAGTTGAATCATACAACTTATACTCATCAAATCCTTCATCATTCATCCCCTCCAAAACATACTTTGAAACACTGCTTTTGATCAACATCACCAAATCAACTTTACTGGCATACATTTTACCCACTTTATTATTTAATTCCTCCGTCATATCACCAACTTCAACCAGCGGACCCGGAGTAATTACTATTTTCCGGCCCTTGGCCCTAGCCAAAACTTCCAAAGCACTTTCCACACCATAAATATTGGCATTGTAATTATCATCCAAAATCATTACATCCGCTTTCTCATTGTAAATTGGCTGCAAGCGATGTGTGACTGGTTTCATCATCAACAAACCCCGTTTCATCTGCTCATCATCAAGCCCCAATTCCCGGGCCAACTCAAACGCCAGAGAAATCAAAGACAAATTATGTTCTGCCAAAAGAGCACATCTAAACTTCTGGTTATCAAATTCAAATTCCACGCCGGCAAAATTATCCAAAATTTGTACATTGGAAAATATCTTTTTAGAGATACCTCGATAATTTTTTAGATCAATTTTTTGATGATTGCTTTTGATTATCTCATTGTCCAAATTTATCAATGATAGCTTTCTGGTCCTTTTTGGTAACTCAAATTTCGCTTCTATAATGTTTTCCATACTCCCAAAACGATCCAAGTGCGCCTGAGCTATCCCGGTCAGCAGCGAATAATCTGGATTCACCAACTCACATAAATTAATAATATCACCCTTACTATACGCTCCCATCTCAACAATCAACACTTCCTCATCACGTAAATTTTTGGTAATAAACCTGGCCACCCCAATGTCTGTATTTATATTTTCTGGAGTTTTTAGAACTTTAAATTTTTCCTGCAAAACAGCACCTAATATCTCCTTCATACTAGTTTTGCCATAACTTCCGGTAATCCCGATTTTGATCATATTTTTTTGTTTCAGTAATTCTTTAGCTCTACCCACAATAATCTTTTTCAAAATCCAATCAACGGGAGTAACAACCAACAAAGACAAAACAATCAAGCATGGCAATACGCTCAAAAGAATGATTATACAAAATAATCCCACCCACCCCCAATATTTGATCAACATCAAAATCAAACCAATCACCAATATCCACGTCACAACGTATAACACCACAATTTTACCCGTCCATTCCAGTTTCTGCCTTCCTTCCAACTTCCACCATGCCAAATGGCCATAAGTATATCTCAGAAATCTTCTCGGATCATATCCCTCGCTCTGCAAAATATAGAGCAAATTTCTAATCAGCATTTATTTCCCCATCAAAAATTTGAATAAATTCATCATATTGATCGATAAATGGATAATGCCCCGCGTCTTTGATCACAAAAATTTTTGAATCCTTTATCAATTTATTGATCCTTTTTCCATCCTCCAGCGGTGTTTGTTCGTCATTTTCTCCCCAAATTATTATAGCCGGAACCTTTACCTTCATCATATCCGGTTGTAGATCCTCTCCGATAACTTTTTTGAATGTCCCTTTATTCTTGCCCGCCAACTTATAATCATCAGATCTAAATTTACTACCCATCCGATCAATCAATGATCCCAATCCCGGTACCCGCCTCAGTGGTTGACTGGTCTTGGATAATTTTTCCAACAATTCCAACCTCTTTCCCTCTTCTTTGATTCCGGCGCTATCAACCAAAATAATTTTCTTGACACCACCCAAATTATTAGCACAATACTTGATTATCACCCTTCCACCAAAAGAATGACCTACCAAAATTGGATCAACAACATTTAACTTCTGTAAAAATTCAGCCAAAAATTTGGCATAATCCAAGACTCCCCAAGCCATATCCGGAAAATCACTCCCCCCAAACCCCGGCCAATCCAAAGCCAACCAATTATTCCTTTTCTCTACCACTCCCGCAAAACTTCTAGCATCAGTCCCCCATCCATGCAAAAACACCAAGGTATCAGTCGGCATCATTACATTCGATACATAATAATTAACCATCAAACCATTAATCAATATTTTCTTTTTGATCATAATACTTCTTTTTTATCTTCTATACCTTTATACAACTATAACCCAAAAATTATTAACCCCAAAACACATAAACGGACCGTTTTTCACAATAAACGGTATATAAGATATTATAAATAATAATTATATTCCAAAATGGACCGTGCCGGGATCGAACCGGCGACCTCATCCATGCCATGGATGCGCGCTACCAACTGCGCCAACGGCCCTCGTATAAACATTATCAAACAATAAAAATATGACCTTCCAATAATTGTTTGACAATGTTCATACTTTCAACGCTTTCTCATCATCCTCTACCATCCAATTCAATATCCAGTTTACCAAGCTAACTATCAAACCCATCGCCACCGCCGTCCACAACCCAGTTATCTCAAAACCCGGTACCAGTGCCGAAACAAACCACAACATCAGACCGTTCACAATCAGATAAAATATCCCCAAACTAAATATGATAGCCGGCAAGGAAAGCAAGGTCACTACCGGCTTCACAAAAGTATTGATAAAACCAAACACCAACACTGCCAATACCACAATCCACATATTATCCTGAAAACCCACCCCTGTCAAAACCAAATCTGACAACAGGAAAGCCGCCGCATTGGCCAACACATGAAACAAAAATCTTTTAATCATACTGTATAAAATTAGATAATCACTCTAACTCATTATAATAACTTAAACAATTCCTTGGCAACCTTCTCTCCTACATCACTAGCTATCTCGGCTTCGCCAGCCTCTCTAACCCCTCTGACACTACCATATTTACTCAAAAGCCTTTTCTTCTTCTTTGGACCCAAACCTGCCACTTTATCCAACAAAGACTTTCTAACAGATTTCTTCCTCACCACTTTTTGATATGACAAAACAAATCGGTGAACCTCATCACGTATACCCCGCAACAACAAAGACGCCGGATTATTTTTATCAATTTCCAACTTCATAAACTCCGGTCTACTACCAACCATCTTCCCGAGCCAAATCTCCTCCTCCTGCTTGGCCAGTGCCAACACCATCACGTCCACTCCCAATTTTTCCAATACGCGTAACACCACGCTCAATTGTCCCTTGCCCCCATCAATCAACACCATATTCGGCCAACTCCACCCTTTGCTTTTTCTCATAAAGCGCCTTCCCAGAACTTCTCTCAATGCCGCAAAATCATCCTGTCCGGCAAAACTTTTTATCTCAAACCTTTTGCACCTACTCTTCGCAAATCCTCCCTTCCATTTTCCAATATCATCCCAATCAAATAACTTCTCTGTCACTCTACTTTCCGACTTCTGACTTTTGACCTCCCCAATTTCCCACACCACCATCGCTCCCACCACACCCGTTTGACCCAAATTAGAAATATCATATCCCTCAATCACAAAATTATGCTTTTTTTGCTTCTTCCATTTTCCTGCGTCTAAATACTCTTTACTCATACCCTCCAATACACCCAGTAATTCAACCAAACCCACTCCCTCATTTTTGCTAAATGTTTTCACGGATTGTCTCCGTAAATATTCCACCCTGGCATTTTTTTCAGCCAGCAGAACCATTTTTCTTTTTAGTCCCTTTTGAGGAATTAGCACTTTGATAGATTGATTTGTTACTTCCAAAAGGTACTCTTCCAATAAATCTGTAACCGGCAATTTCTCTGGCAGCAAAATATACTTTGGATAGTCCAAAGTATTGGCATAATAATCCAAAACAAAAGTCATTATTATATCAGAATTACTTTCACCCTTAACTACAAAAAATTTTAGATCAATCATTTTACCATCTCTAATCATTAAAAGACCAACCAATTTATCGCTCTTCTCTCCATATATCCCTATTACATCAGCACTCTCCCTGGTTGGCGTAATGACTTTTTGTTTGGCTACAATTCTCTGAACTTCTTCAATCCGATCCCTAAGCCCAGCCGCCTTTTCAAAATTTTTTGCCTTCGATTCCCTTTTCATCTCCATCGTAAACATCTTCATCACTTTTCCGGTTCTACCCCGCATAAAAGCCACAAAATCTTCAATCATCCGGTTGTATGAATCTTTCTCGTCCAAATATCCCCATACCGACTTAGAACGCTTAATAAACAATTCTTTGCCTGCTACACTATCCATCGGCGCCACACCAATTTTATTCTGGTAGGTAAAAAATGGAAATATTCTATTCAGCAGCTTCAAGCCCTGCTCAATCGCCGTTGCATTGGTATAAGGACCAAAATACTTCGAACCATCCCGCACAAACCTTCTAACCAATAAAACTCTCGGAAAGTCCTCCTCGGTAATCTTGATATACACATAATTTTTATCATCCTTCATCAGTACGTTATATCTAGGTCGATATTTCTTGATCAGATTCGTTTCCAGCATCAAGGCCTCCAATTCACTATCAGTCACAATCCACTCAATATTATCAATATTCTCTACCAATTGTCTGGTTTTAATTTCTTCAATTTCTCGATTGAAATAACTTCTAACCCGATTTGACAAATCCCTAGCCTTGCCCACATAAATAACTTTTTCATCCCTACCCCTCATCAAATACACTCCATTCTCTTTGGGAATGGTTTTCAACTTAACTACCAATTTTGAATTCCTTCTGGTCATTTTACAAAAAATTCCCTAATAATTTTATACTCTTTCTTATCCGATTCATACAAACCAAAACTACTAACCTGCCATTTGCCCCAACTTCGATTGTTATTTTCCCTCACCAAATCATTTATTTTCATTTGACCCGGCTTATTCAAGCTTCTCTTGAACCGACCGATAGTCACATGTACACTCAAAGGTTTATCATCAAACTCAAAACTACAACCAGATATTCTACTACCTACTGCTTTTGACAATTCACTCAAGCCTTTCTCTACCACTCCCATATATAAAACCTTTAAATCACTGCCTTCCCCGAAATACCCCACTCCTTTTAATTCACACTCTATCTTTTTCTTAAACCGCAACTTCTCCAAACAACTAACCAATTTTTCAATCCTATCTTCTCCTACATCTCCCAAAAAAACCAGTGTCATATGTAGTTTCTCCAGTTCCACCCATCCTATAGGTAATCCCATCAATTTACCATCCCGCCAATAACAAAAATCACTGGCTAAACAATTCCTTATATCAATTGGCAAATCAATTGATATAAAACACCTCTTCATCATTATAACCTTGACATTATATAATTATTATGATAGCATGACAACTGTAATCAAGAATTATTCTTAATTCTTAATTTCAAATTATTTTACTGACCACGTGCCGCTGGGGACCAACTATTGTCTTTGACAAGTTTGGCTCACGCCATCTTCGTTCAAAGCTATAGCCTCAAAAGACCTTGGTCGGTTTTTTTATGCGCAAAAATATTCAATAATACTCACATCTCTTATATAATTATATACAGACATGCTTCCCTAGCTCAACTGGATAGAGCGCCTGGCTTCGGACCAGGAGGTTATGGGTTCGAATCCTATGGGAAGCGCTTTGATTCCAATGAACAATGAATAATTAATAATTGGATTATTT
>JAHJAL010000054.1 GCA_018814055.1 Patescibacteria group bacterium | reverse complement strand
GCGCTCTAACCAGCTGAGCTAACCGCCCCAGGGCGAGGCAGATGCCTCTCCTAAAATCAACTACATCTTACATACTATATAAAAATCCTTATTTTTTCAACGACACAAACGTGTTTGTGGTACTTTATTCTGTATACCCACATTTCTTTCTGGCTATATATGCCAGAGGATTTGTTAAATCTGCCATTTCTTTGATCCTTTTGTTTTCCAGTATTTCAATATTAGCAAAACCAGCTGCTCGCAAACACTCCATATGCATATCAAAATCTTTTGTTATGGGCTGATCTCCATAATTAGACTGGATATATATTCCATCCTTTTTTA
Source organism: Patescibacteria group bacterium (assembly GCA_018814055.1). GTDB lineage: Bacteria > Patescibacteriota > JAHJAL01 > JAHJAL01 > JAHJAL01 > JAHJAL01. The sequence continues at coordinate 4,971 of JAHJAL010000054.1, read as the reverse complement.
AGACCCTACTTTTTTCCTCCAACGCCCGTTGCAGCAGTATAAAATCTCTTCCGATCGATGTATTGAATACATTGATGCTAACAACACCATCAAATACTTCATTGCCATACGGCAAATCGTACAAAGAGGCCTGTGAGAGGAATACCTTTCCATTTTTCTTTATGTTTTTCAACGGCAGACTTGCAATATCCAAACCAACTACATTGGCATCAAGTTTCTGCAATAAATTATCAAAATTACTTCCCATTCCCACCCCAACACTCAGAAAATTCTTATTGGCCACATCTTCAAGACTTCCAAAGTATCTGCTCAAAATACTCCGATATTGCTTTTCGTTTACAAAATCAACATATCTTGCCATACGGCCATTCTCTTTATCAGCTTGCCACTGACCTTGCCAAAACCATTTTTCGACATCATTGGCTTTACGAAAGTATTCTTTATTATTGTCCATACAATGTGGTCTGATCGGGTTGACATTATAATACGCCTACTTATATCACAGTCTCTCCAGCGGCGCAATGGCGGCCGCCAAACTTTTGACTCCCTGTCCCTCAAAAGCCACTTTCAAAATCCCGCCGGTTACTTGTACCACTCGCCCAACGCCAAATTTGGCGTGCCGCACTTTATCTCCCGAGTTGTATTCACCTCCGTCTTCATCCAATACTATCGGCTCAGACTGTTTAAAAGACGACAAAATTTTACTGGCCAAATTCTCTTTTCCGGATTTGATCGATTTTACCAAATCAAGCGGGATATCATCAATAAATCTCGATGGCAAATTATTCTGTAAATGCCCAAACAAACGTCGCATATTGGTATAAGTCAAATACAAACACTTCTTGGCTCGAGTGATGCCCACATAACACAACCTGCGCTCTTCCTCCATTTCCGATGGCTCAGTAATCGAGCGGGAGTGAGGAAATATGTTTTCTTCCATTCCCACCATAAACACTGCCGGAAATTCCAAACCCTTGGCACTATGCAGAGTCATCAAAGTTACTGCATTCTCATTGGTGTTATAATTATCGATATCCGTAATCAGAGCAATTTCCTCCAAAAATAAACCGATCCCTTCATCCGCCAAAAAGTCATTGTATTTATCCAGTACTGTCAAAAGCTCCTGCAAGTTCTCTTTGCGGGTCTCGCCCTCGATCGAACCATCATCAACATGAGTTAGATACCCGCTTTTTTCCAGCACCATCATCAAAAATTCATTTGGTCTTTGCCCAGACAAATCATTTCGCCACCTATCAATCATCTGATAAAACTTTATCAACGAATTGATCGCTCTCTTGTTTAAATGATTCTCTGCCAATTCCTTGACTCCATTGTCTTCATTATCAATTCTCCCAATTACCTCCCAAACTCGCAATGAATATTCATTGCCAATCACCCGCAAGGCCGCTACAGTTTTTTTACTGATCCCCCGCGATGGTATATTGATTATTCTTTCCAAACTTAGCTCATCGGTAGGGTTAATTATCATCTGCAAATATGCCAATGCATCCTTGATCTCTTTTCTCTCATAAAATTTCACCCCGCCCACTATCCGATACGGGATATTGTTTTTCAAAAATACCTCTTCCAATGAACGTGATTGCGCATTGGTCCGATACAAAACAGCAAAATCCTTCAGTTCCAAGTCCTCCTTATTTTTTAAACTGTTAATCTCATTTACCACAAATTGCGCCTCAAAGAGCTCGTTGCTAGCCTCATGAACCACGATTTTCTCACCCCGGGGATTTTTGGTCCATAACTTTTTCTTTTTTTGCCGCTTATTTTTGACAATCACCTCATCAGCCGCTGCCAATATATTTTTGGTTGACCGGTAGTTTTGTTCCAGCTTGATTACTTTTGCTTTTGGATAATCTTTTTCAAATTCCAAAATATTTCTAATCGTCGCTCCCCGCCAGGAATAAATCGACTGAGCATCGTCACCGACGACGCAAATATTTTCATCTTTGTTGATAAATAATTTCACCAATATATACTGCGCGTGATTAGTATCTTGATACTCATCGATCAAAATATACTTGAATTTCTGCCGGTACTCCGTTTGAACATCCGGATACTTTTGCAACAATTGTACTGTGATCATAATCAAATCATCGAAATCCAACGCGTTATTGTCTTTCAAAATCTTTTGATAGTCTTTGTATACGTCCGACACAATACTCCCGAAATAACTTAAATGTGCTGTTTCTTGATATTGGCTGGGAGTCATCAGTTCATTCTTGGCTCCCGATATGTGAGCTTTGACGGCTCGCGGGTTAAACTGCTTCACGTCGATGTTTTGTTCTTTCATCACCCGCTTGATCGCTGTTAACTGATCATTGCTGTCATATATTATGAAACTTGATTTATAACCCATCTGACCGATATGTTTCCGCAATATTTTTACACAAACCGAATGAAAAGTACCCATCCAAGGCAATGACTTATTGATATCTTCCTCGGCGCTCGCGCCCAATAAGCGAGCAATACGCTCTTTCATCTCCGCCGCGGCTTTGTTGGTAAACGTCACTGCCAAAATATTATACGGACTTACCTTCTTCTCGTGGACTATATATGCAATTCGATGAGTCAACGTCTTTGTCTTGCCGCTGCCCGCTCCGGCCAGAATCAACAACGGTCCATCAGCCGCTTCCACCGCTTCTTTTTGTTTGTCATTTAAACCTTTAAGAATATTTTTCATACCTTACATCTCTTCCTTCAAAATCTTGAAATTAGCAAAATAATCCAGTGCCTCCCGACCGGTAGTAAACTGATAATCTGTGATCAATATCATCTGGTTCAATTCAGTAAACTCCAGCCAATTATTTTTCCCGATAAACAAATTTGACAATCTTACTCGAAAGTCACCCGATTTAACAATATTTTCCACCAGATATTTTTCTTTGCTAAACAATTTTGCCTCCATCTGACCAATTTTGATTTTGTACTGATAATCTGTCCGGTATTCATCTTGGGAGTTGGTCAGAATCATCGGCTTCACTTCTGATTTCATCAACAAACAAAAATATGTCTTCCTATCCTCAACAAAACTGCCAAAATTAGTCTCAATATTCTCATGTTTGCCATGATACAAATATTGCCAGGACACACGATGATGTTTTTCAAAAAACTTGGAATAGCTGAATAAATTTTCTTTGTCACTTGTCGGAGCCAAATTCAGATAATTTACATATTCCTGCAGCCATGCTGGAGTCTTCTTGGCAAAAAACCAAAAATAAATTATCAAAATTATAGCTATAATCAGTCCCGCTTGCGAAACCAATGAAATATCAATATTTCCCATAAAATTAACACACAATTTTATTGACTGGCCCTTACTTAGTTTAATACTTTTCTCCCCGCATTCAAAATCCTTCTTTAGTTGATTTTTACCCCCCAAGACGATATGATTATGCAAGAAAGAATATAAACCATCAAAAACGCCATTTTTCTGTGCATTGCAAGTATGGGCACCCCAAAAATTTCTGAACGCTCCGACTGACTCCGAGAGTAACGAGAATCAGCCAGGAAGAGAAAATTTTTGGGGAGAGGAAAAGCCACTCGATTTAGCGGAAGGAAAGACAGCTCTGTTGGCTTGCCTGTAGCGGTGAGAGCGAGCCTTGACGAGGCGTGGTGGCCGAGTGGCTAGGCAACGGTCTGCAAAACCGTTTACATGGGTTCAAGTCCCGTCCACGCCTTTGATTATAAATAGTCGAAAATTATAAGTTAATTAATTATCTATGCCAACCTATCTCCAAATCATCCAAATTGTATTGTCAGTCTTATTAATAATCTTTATCATCCTCCAAAACAAGGCATCAGCCTTGGGAGGTGTTTTTGGGGGCGAAACCAACGTCTATCAAAGCAAAAGAGGAGTAGAAAATTTTTTGCACTGGGGAACTGTTGTATTAGCTATTCTTTTTGTTGTTTCCTCGGTAGTAAATTTACTTGGCTAGCATATAAAATATGAATTCATCTTGGCGGCGATTTAAACCCCCCAAATTTATTCTCCCCAAAAGTAGTCGAGAATTAATCAATCTCCTAAGTCAAAATGCCATCTATATTATCATTATAGCCGGTATTATCATCTTGGGATATTTTGGCTATCACTATTACCTCTCCCATACCGAAGTCGTGCCCAAATCCGGCGGCACTATGATTGAGGGCATTGCCGGCCAACCCGAGATGATCAATCCGATTCTGTCACAAACCAACGATGTTGATCGTGACCTTGTACAATTACTGTTTTCCGGACTTCTAACTTATGACCAAGACCATAATTTGGTTGGTGATCTGGCGGATAGCTGGGAAATATCTGAAGACGAGAAAGTTTATACTGTCCATCTCAGAGATCGGTTATACTGGCACGACGGTGATGATCTCACCGCGGATGATGTTGTCCTGACCTTTCACCTCATCCAACACGAACAATATCATGGCACCCTGGCTGATAATTGGCGAGATGTAGCAGTTGAAAAAATAGACGATCATACCATCAAATTTACTTTGCCGGAAATATTTTCACCGTTTTTGGTAAATTTAACTACGGGTATTTTGCCTTATCATATTTTTGCTGACGCCGATCCGGCCAAAATTCATGAAATGGAAGATTACAATTCACAGCCAATCGGTAATGGGCCCTACAAGATCAGTAAAATAAAAGTTGACATGAAGGATAATATAGTTCCATTGAATTAGAATCATTTGATCAGTACCATGGTCAAAAACCCTATCTGAGCAACTTTATCGTCAAATTCTATCCCGATTATCAAACCCTATACACTGCCTACCAAAAAAAAGAAGTAATTAGTATTGCCCATATTTTAACAGCGGATTGGCCCATGGCAGCCAGTACTATCAAGAATATCAATTATTATGATATTGGCCAGTAATCTCCAGGCTGCTGATAAGAAGGCTTTTGAGTTCACATTGAATGATCTTCAAAACAATGTTGTATCTTTGGAAGACCTGCTT
>JAHJAL010000053.1 GCA_018814055.1 Patescibacteria group bacterium | reverse complement strand
GATTTCTCATTTATCGCTTCTTGGATAACGAATGCCAATCTTAGCAATACCAGCACAGCTAAACAACGAGGCATCGTAGTTGAATTCCCGACTGACAAAATATTTTACCCCCTCAAACCCACCAGTGTATATGGCCAAAAAAGAATACCAACTGAAATCCGAATAATCGGTTATGTTTCCCCCCAAATTTTCCCCAATATCAAAGATTACACAAATGTTGAATACTATCACAACTTACACAATCCCCAAATATCTTCCTTATATAAATCCATGAATCTAACTGAATTTGGTGAGTATTATGATTCTTCAAAAGACTTTGATTACACTCTGATCAAAATCAACGCCCCTTCCGATCAACTTACGCAAGACTTGAGCATTAACTCTTTTAAACCATCGATAGTCTATCTGTTGGAATTATTTGCCTTTCATCCGATTATCGCGGCTACATTAATCATAATATTATTTTCTTTTATCATCGGTGCTATCACCGGCCGTTTATTGTTTGGACGGTCTTTGCTTTGGGGTAAAATCGGATTATCAAATATACTAAGCCTATTGGGGATGTTATTTGTCATGCTATACTTCGCCCGGCCAAAAAATATCAAAGAAGAAGACAAAACTTTGATCGATGAGCTAAAACAAAAAAAGATATTTGCGATCAAAGCATGGAATGCAATCCTGTCAATTGTATTTCTAATTATTTATCTGATTCCACTTCTGTTTGCCATGTTGTTTGGAACGCTCTTTGATATGCCATCTTATGTTTTGTTGAGTCCCCAATTTATAATATATTTGTTAATTGGCGTAGCCCTATTCTTGATAATCTATAAATTAGGAAGAATATTGGCTAACGAAAAAAACCTTACCAAACAACTATTCGTCAAAGGCTACAGTTACTTTGAAATAGCAAAATACTATGAAGCCAGCCTGGCTTATATAGTACTTTTCTCCATGTTGTTTGTAATTATCTCATATCCATTATTTGTATTTATCCAAGAGTTCGGGTATCATTACTTCTGATGAAAATACGCTTACAAAAATACCTTTCGCAATGTGGTGTTGCTTCCCGTCGGCAGGCGGAGGAATTTATCAAGGAAGGATTGGTTCGGGTCAACGGGAGAGCAGTCAGCCAAATGGGCACCAAAATTGATCCCGATAAAGATTAAGTCAGATTCCGTAAACGTCTGGTTCAACCCCGACACAAAGTTTACTATCTACTCAACAAACCGGCCGGATACGTGGCCACCCGGTATGACACCTATGCCTTCAAAAAAGTGGTTGATCTGGTGCCCCACAATCCCCCCGTTTATCCCGTGGGTAGACTGGACAAAGATACGGAAGGCTTATTGATTATGACCAATGATGGGGAGCTAACCAATCAGTTAACCCATCCCAAACATCATGCCGAAAAAGAATATTTTGTGATTGCCAGTCCACGATTTGAAGATTTCCGCCTTGATATGGCTATCAAGAAACTTTCCAAAGGCATACTTATTACGGGCTATCTCACCAAGCCGGCCCAAGTAACCAATGTAAGAGAGGATCGCAGTAAAATTAGTTTCAATATAACCATCCGAGAAGGCAAGCATCATCAAATCCACCGTATGTGCCATAATGTGGGTTTAAAAGTTCAAAAACTTGTCAGGGTAAGGATTGGCCCGTTGAAACTAGGCAAGATGAAAAAGGGAGAGTATAGAGCTCTAAAAGATAATGAAATAAAAACATTGATAAACATTTATAAGCACTTATAAACATTGGGGAGTAATATACGCTTATCAATGCTTTCGAGTGCTTATAAATGTTTATCAATGTTTTAATCATATGCAATTCGACATCATCACATTGTTTCCCTCCATGTTCAGTAGCGTCTTCAACGCTAGCATCATTCAGCGCGCGGTGAAAAAGGGATTGATCCAGATCAATATTCACAACCTGCGTGATTGGGCCACCGACAAGCACAAGACGGTTGATGATACACCATATGGCGGCGGAGCGGGGATGGTTTTGAAAGTTGATGTGATGGATCGATGTTTAAACGAGATTGTAGGGGTGGGGTTTCCCCGCCCTGGGAATGATACAGCTCCCATGCCAAAAATCATCTTATTGACACCACAGGGTAAAACTTTCAACCAAACCAAAGCGAGGAAATTATCAAAATTGGACAGAATTATATTGATTTGCGGACACTATGAAGGCTTTGATCAGCGCATTCGCGATCATTTAGTAGATGAAGAAATATCGATTGGCAACTACGTACTGACCGGCGGTGAAATCCCCGCTATGGTCCTGGTTGATTCTATTAGCCGCTTGGTCCCCGGTGTCATCAAAACCGAATCTCACCAAAACGAATCCTTCTCCATTAGAAAACAAAAAAAAGGCCGCCCGCCTCACTTGCTTGAACACCCGCATTACACCAAACCGGCGGAATACAAGGGCTGGAAAGTGCCACCTGTCTTGCTTTCCGGCAATCATGGTGAAATAGAAAAATGGAGAAAGAAAAAAGTTTATAAATCATAAACTGTTTAACTAGCATTTGAAATTTATTCTAGAATTAAAGATATGCGGTTATACAACTGCCATATCAAGCTATTATGGAGAAAAAATAAATAAATATGAGCAAAATGAAAATGGCTTATGGTTGCCATACAAACCTCATCAGCCAAAAGAATCAAATCCACATCTGGAACACTATTTAGAGGGTGTCGCCGATCAAATCTGGCGTGACAACAAAGACAACGAACCTTTTTTGAGGATAATCAGCCTGATGGCTAGGCAGATCAATAGTCTATCCAGAAAACTAAGAGAGCTCGAACATCCAGAAGAAATAGGAGGGCGGATGCCCGAAAGAAAAAGTAATGGTGCGGTGGGTTATGATGCATACTTGCGAGCAGTTGTTCATCACGCGAAAAAAGATCCCGAAAATCCAATATTAAGAAAGACATTGTTCGATTTTAAAAGCTACCCCAAAGATCACGCTATCAGACGCCATGTCCACGAAGTAAATGGAGAACTAGTTTATCGCATGGATCCAGATGAATCAGTCTTGGTGGGAATCGGATTTGGTACTGACATGGAGATATTCTATTGGGTTTGTCCACGCAGTGGATTGGCGACAAAATATAATATCACAGTCACCAATGCGCCCGGCACTGTTGATCCCGACTATCGAGGAGAAGCCGGAGTTATTGTCTATAATCGAAATAAAGAAACATATGATTTAAAACACAATATGAGAATTGCACAGATACTTTTTCAAAAAGCATTATTTCCCAAACTAATAAAAGTCGAAAAATGGGAAGATCTGTCAGATACCAAAGACAGTAGCGGAGGATTCGGTCATACTGGACTATTTGGCTAAGATGCCGGCGTCCATTTAGTGCCCCATTTCCTTTCAAAATACCTTTTATTTTTATCCCACATGGCTTTGTATTCCTCGGTTTTGATTTTGGAAAACGACGCCATGCCGGCATGATATACAAAAACGTCTTCGGCTACGCATAGGTCATAACCGGCTTGCCGGGCGCTCAGGCAATAATCATCATCTTCAAACATACCGATACCGTATTTTTCATCCAGTCCGCCCAATCGGTTATAAACCTCTCTTTTGATCGCCACACAATAAAATCCCAGGCTATCTTTTTTTATCCGGCTTTTTCCTTTATTTGCTTCATATAATTCTTGCGCAAATCGATCAACTTCTGAAATATTGTCAAAATTCGGCGCTCCAATCTTTTGATTATTGCCACACGAATTTGTCACCGGCCCCACCAGACCGGTTTTTTTATGCTCAAAATGCCTTACCAATCGAGTCAACCATTTATCACCAAATACAACATCATTGTTGGCCAAAACCAGATAATCACCTTTTGCCGCTTTTAATCCCACATTATTACCCGGCCCATAACCCATGTTTTCGACATTGAATATCAATTTTACTTCATTATTTTTATTTTTTACCTTCCGTAAATAGTTTTTAACTTCTCGATCAGAATCGTTATCGACAATCAAAACCTCCAAATTGGGATAAGAAGTATAATAAAACAGGCTGTTCAAACAATTTCTTAAAAATTCCAGACCATTGTATGACAAAATAATTATGCTTACCAGCGGATAATTCGCATCTCTCTCTATTTTATTTCCAGCCCCAATATCATTGACCAATAAATCAACCTGGCGCTGATTATTAATCCGCCAATTCCGCGTAAAATCCGGCAACCAATAATATATTTTTCTTAATAGTTCTCTCACAATATTCTATGATAGTAGTATAAAAGCATAATTATCATGAAATTAATCATCCAAATACCCTGCTACAATGAGGAAAAAACTCTACCACTGGTTATAAAAAACATTCCTCAAAAGATCAAAGGTGTAGACAAAATCGAGACTCAGATTATCGATGACGGTTCGACTGACCAAACTGTGGCAGTTGCCCAAAAGCTTGGTGTCAACCATATTATATCATTGCCCTTCAACCGGGGCTTGGGCAACGCTTTCAAGATTGGAATCCAAAATGCCCTCAAAAATAAAGCTGATATATTGGTAAATACCGACGGTGACAATCAATACAGCTCAAAGGATATCACCAAACTAGTTGAGCCGATTATTAACAAACAAGCCCAAATAGTAATAGGCAACCGGCAAACCGATCAAATCAATCATTTTTCCCTGACCAAAAAAATCCTGCAAAGAATCGGCAGCAATACCGTTGCCTACTTGGCCGGGGTCCAGATACCCGATGCTGTTTCCGGCTTTCGCGCCTATTCCCGCGACGCTTTACTGGAGCTCAATATTACTTCCGAATTCAGTTATGTCCTCGATACCATCATCCAAGCTGCCAAGAAAAGAATTAAAATTACTTCTGTTGATATCAAGACCAATCCTCCGACCAGAAAAAGCCGCCTTTTCAACAATATTTATGAACATGTGATCAAATCAACCCAAAACCTAATCCGGGTCTATGTCTTTTATGAGCCGCTTAAGACCTTTAGTTTTATTGGCGGATTTTTCTGTCTAGTCGGATTGGTCCCCATGATCCGTTTTCTCATAT
>JAHJAL010000052.1 GCA_018814055.1 Patescibacteria group bacterium | reverse complement strand
ATTCGTAATTCGTCATTCGTAATTCGTAATTTATATTACACTCTTCCGATAACACCCCTCGCAATAAACGCTCTCTTTTCTATCCGGCGCGTACGTCGTCTCAAACTCATTCGGACATCGATTATTATCATGTCCATGCTCGCCTAAAATACAATCACACTGCCTTTTATACAACTTCCTCGGATTGCTCATGTTAAATCTTTCTTGAAACCGCACGTCATAATGCTTATTCGGTATCGGCAACTTCTGCTTCAAATAAAAAACCATCTCCACCGGCATAATCCGAAACGGTTTGCCACTCACGCTGCATTTCAAAATCCCCGCGAGCAGTTTATCAACTTCATCCTGCGAACTCACGTATTTATTTATATCCTCATGCGGCTCATAAAATAGACCGTCATACTTGATCCCATAATCATTGTCCTGCCACTTGGCCCCCAGTTTAGCCGCTTCTTCTTTATTCAAAGGATAATAATAATTCGCCATCGTCTCGTTGTACCCAAATGGCGACATCGATATTGGAAAAAACTGCCCCCACTCCCCCTCCGCTTGCATCTTCTCAATTATCTTCCCCGCCAACTCTTCATATTCCTCTTGTGAATACTGTTTATTGAACACACAATACTGCTTATTTCGCAGCCCCACACACCCCAAACAATCCTGACAGTTATAACAATTATCACAATATATCATGCTGTTTGATTCCCAACACGAATTAGAAAACAAATACCGGCCACCTATAATCGCATGTGAATCGTAACACAAGCTTGTGTCCATGGTTGCATGAAAAACATCTTGTGAATCAAATAAAGCATCAGCATCATAGCAATATTTTACATCTTCAGAGCCCGTTAAACCAAAACAATGATCACAATTTTTGCAATTAACAATATCGTCACCCACACAATTTTCCGAACCAATGACATTGGCATATTTATATCCAAAACCCTTCTTTAAATCAGCCAACTCTTTTATATATTTATTTATTTTATCAATCGTTAATGGAAATACTTTTTTCAACCGCCCTTCATATTCTTCTTTACTTAATTGTTCATTAAACCAATAGTAACTTTTGTTTCGAAGCCCTACACACCCAAAACAACTCTCACAAGACTTGCAATCATACATAAAAAATGAATTACTCACATTCTCACAACTCTGCAAAAATGATGAATTATAACATCCAACGGCACTCACACATTCATAACACAACTCACAATTCTGAATAAACAAACAATCTACACTATCTTTGCATTTCAACATCCAATAAGAATAAATACATCTTTCACTGCGATCAACAATCACCGACATATAACAATCTTTTGACCCAATCGCTGCATTATTAAACTCACAATTTTCACAATTTTTTATTCTAAGTGCGCTTTTCGGTACTACATCAAACAATTCCTTATATTGTTTCCTAAAACCCCTAGAGAAATCAAAGTCAATTCCATATTGAATCGCGTCCCAATCATCCTTGTACCACTCCGGCTGTTCATACACTTTATAAGGTTTATCCGATGAATAGATGGAAATAATATCCTTCCCCGTCTTGTCACATTTACGTTTGTATAATTTATTATCATTCCGCCAACTCGCCCTTCTCTGTTGCCGACAATCCGGACAAATCACGGGCGAGGGGATATCATATTTTTTGCCGGCGAATATTGGCGATACCTTTTGGTAAAATTCCAGATCGTCATCGGTAATTTCGAAATTTATACTGCATTGTTGGCATGTTTTGTCTTCCATTGTTTTGTCCTGAGGTTCAATAAACGCAGTTAAGATATTTATTATTTAACAAATCATCCCCCACGTAGAGACGTAGCAATGCTACGTCTCTACGTAACATATGCAACATACCTCATTATACCAAAAAACACGCGCCAAGCGTGTATCCTTCCCCCATTATTCATTACTAATTATTCATTACAAAATCGGTGCCGAAAAATTATCCTCTTTCAACTTCTCTACTATTTGCAGCTCTTTCGACTTCTCCTTACTAATCTCTCCCTCCGCCTCCGCCCTGGTCTTACAATAAGTAGCTCTTGTATGTTCCACGATCTTCTCTTTGAAACCGGCCGGCGGCTTGGGCACCCACAGAGTCTTAGCCGAAAACGCCTCTTTGACCTCATCATCAATCGACAACTTAAGATAAGTTTCCGCCACGCCCAAGTTTACAATATCATCCGCCTTGAACCGGGGCGCAAACTCCCGCTCCATCAACTTGGCATCCTCCTGCCCAACTCGAAAAGAAATAATCGAGCCCACATTACCAAACACCGTCTTGCGTACCACATCCGATAACTGCGACACGTATTGGTGGGCCATCGTCAAACTCAATTTGTATTTCCTCGACTCTGACAAAATATTGGCAAAAGTGTCAGTCGCGAAGTTCTGGAACTCATCAACATAAAGATAAAAAGGCACCCGCTGGTCACTCGGCACATCCGCCCGGGCCAATGCCGCCTGATAAATCTTGGTGATAATCATCGAACCCAGCAGTGAAGTGTTTTCCTCCCCCAATATACCTTTTGGCAGCTTCACCAACAAAATTTTGCGATTATCCATAATATCCGACATTACCAGCTTATTGTCTTCCTGGCTGACGATATTACGAATCAGCTGATTACTCACAAACTGACCAATTTTATTCAAAATCGGCATAATCGCCTCACTGTCAAATCGCTCCGACCAACTGGCAAACTCGTTTGTCCAGAAATTCTTCACCACCTGATCATCAATCGTTTTAATCACTTCCTGTCTATAATCCCTATCAGTCAGAAGGAGCAAAATTGACATCACCGACGCGCTCGGCGCATCCAACAAAGCCAACACTGTCATCCGCAATACATGCTCCAGTCGTGGCGACCAGTTGGCCCCAAACACTTTTTTGAATATTTCAATAAACCCGATCGCCACCTGCTGCCGATATTTGGGATCAACTTTCTCAATCGGGTTAAAAGATATCGGAAACTCTTCATCCGCCGGATTAAAATATATCACATCGTTGATTCTGTGTTCCGGTATCCAGGGAATAATATCCTCAATCAAATCTCCATGCGGATCAATCACACACACCCCTTCACCATTTTCAAAATCTTTTTTAATCAAAAGTTCCTGCAGCTTTGATTTTCCCGAACCCGATTTACCAATCAAATACATATGGCGTGCCCGATCACGACGCTTGATACCAAAAGTCTCATTAATATTCCGATAATTGGTCTGCGCGAACGGGCACAACTCCTCGACTGGCGTATTGTCCGGAGTCGGCAAACCAAGCGGCGGCTCCGCCTTGGGCGCCAAAACTTTATACAAATTTGGCACCTGGTCGGTATTGCGCGGAAAATGAAAAAACGTTGAAATTTCACCCGCCGTCATAAAATCAGATCTCCCGCCAATATTCAAACTTTGAATATGTTTCAACTCCTGCAAACTACATGGCTTTATCACATGCTTAAACTCATTGAACTCACTTTCCAGCTTGGAAAAAACCTGCGCAATCGGCTCCAACTTCACCTGAGCACTAGCATAACTGTCCGAAAACAAAATCAAATCCACCTCCGTCACAAAAAGCGGCATCTTATTTTTCTTGTCCGCCTCCGCATGCGCTCTCGACTTCACCTCAGCCGAGGCTTTCTTGGAAAAAATCTTCTCAATAATATTCACCCCCTCCACAATCTTTTTCCCTGTAAACCTCAAACTCCGGCGCAGCCGAAAACCAATACTGTCTGAGCTAACCGGCCTGACCTTGACCTGGAAGAAAAAACTGTCCTGTTGCGACAGTTTATTAAACTGATTAAAAAAGTCATCCAACAACACTCCCTCAATCTGATGAAACAGCAAAAACGGATAGTGATCATCATGTTTGAGCTTCAAATCCGCCTTGGCCAAATTATTCACCCCCTTGGTAGTCATATCCCTCTCAATCGGATTTATCTCAAGCTTGGGGAACACAGAATATATCTGGTTCTCAAGAGTTGAGAAATACACCTCCGGAATTTTGATAGTATAAAAAATTCGCTTCTGAATCACATTCAATCCAAAAGCAAACGGTACATTCCGCAGCAATTTGTGACACGAATTCAAAAAATCATGAAATGCCTCAACCGTGTACTGCTTGTTTTGAGGCATTACTATGATATATTCCCTGGTTTTGTTGCTCCCCTGATTCATTCTTTATAACTTATAAAAATTTCCAGTAGGCGTTTATAATAACATAAAAACACACAATTATCAAGGTTAAAAACTTGAATTATCCCACTCTCCCCAATCGATATTTTATCCTTTTAATCAACTCTTTCTCCAAAACCTTCTCATATTCTTCCACAATTATCAGATTCAACATTTCCAATTCCATCATCACCGCCGAACTTGCCACATTTACCGTCAATTCTCCCTCCTTGAACTTCACCGCCTTCGATTCTCCCACATATCTACCATCAATTTCCGCCAGAACCCCCGCCCACATATCACACACCTTCAAGCTCAGCACCTGATTTTTCGTAAACCCGGTCCCAAACTTGTAATTTTTACTCAAAATTTCTTCAATTCTTTCCATTCTCATATTCCCGTCCCAATAATGGCTAATTAATAGTGTAGTGTGAATTAGCAATCCTACACACAAATAATCTTTACTCCCTCCTTGTCCTCCAACCAACTCAAATCCGTCGCCGTCACCAAAGTCTGCTGATTCTTCATATACTTCATTACCCTCCCCCTATTATTATCATCCAATTCCGAAAAAATATCATCCAGAACCAAGATTGATTCACTACCCATCTGATGATAAAAATCCAATTCAGCCAACTTAATCGATAACAAGGCAATTCTGGCTTGAGCTCTCGACCCCCACTCCACCAACTTAACTCCATCTATTTCAACCAATAAATCCTCTCTATGCGGACCCAAAATAGTACTACCATAACGCACCTCTTTATTGTAAACCGCTTCACGTTCGGTTTGCAGTGATTTTTCAATATCTTCTTCCTCGCAAGTCTGCAGATATCCCACCCGCAGCTTCTCCTTTTTTCCAAACAATTTACCAAAATAATCAGCCGCGCCCTTATTTATTAATTTCACCAATTCCCTTCTTTTGGTAATTATATTCACCGCCAATTCCAACCATTTATCATTCCAATAACCCAGCTCCTCTTTATTCGCCCGCCCTTGGCCAATACTTTTCAAAATTCTATTCCTCCGAATCACCACCTTCTTGTATATTGCCAAATCATAAGCATACCGGCTATCCAGCAGCGACAAAACCATGTTCATCCACCGCCGCCTCACCCCGGGCACCCCAAAAAAACGCTCGATCTCTTCCGGCGAAAAATACACCACCTTCCACCTGCCTATGACTTTCAAAATCTTCTCCATCACCCCATCAACTCGAATCTCTTTCTTCACGTTTTCCTTCTCATCCAAAATAATCCTTGTTTCATTTACAAACCCTGTCTCGCCGTCAATTATCTGTCCCGAAATCTTGGCAAAATCACCCCCCTTCCTTATCAAAGCCCGATCTTTCTTCACCCGAAAAGACTTTGTCGTCGCCAACATTACCACTGCCTCCACCACATTGGTTTTACCTTTTGCATTTTCGCCCACAATCACATTGATCCCGGGCACAAAATCAAAACTGGCCTCATCATAATTCCGCCAGTTTACCAATTTTAGACTCTTCAAAAACATCTATCTCCTATTTCCCGTTTCCAAAAAACCTAATCTTTCACCGGCATAATAATATATCGATACAAATCATCATTTAACGGCTTAACCAATCCCGGCTTCAACTTATCTGTCATCTCCAAAATTATCTTCGACGAATCCACCACAGCTAATACATCAGACAAATATCTCGTATTAAAAGTAATCTCACCACTCGCCCCCTCCACCTCAACCTCCATCTTCGAAATATTCTCCCCGGTTTGGCCCTTTGACAAAGATTTTAACATTCCGACATCTTTATCAACCATCAGCTTAATCTTTTGTGTTTCCCTGGAGAAAACCGCCGCCATTTTAGTATCTCGGAGTAATTCTTTGGTACCAACCACCACCCTCGTTACACTCCCGGTGGGCATAATACTCTCATAAGCCGGATAATTCCCCTCCACCAATCTGGAGACAATCTCCATATCATCCACCCGAAACATTATTTGATTATCTGACACATACACCCCCACCTCCCCCATACTGTTTGACAGCATTCGATTCAGCTCCGCCACCGTTTTCGTGGGAACAATCACTGATAAATCTTTTTCCAAAACTTTTTTGAGCTTTATAACCCTTTCCGCCAACCGATAACTATCCGTCGCTACCACCTTCAAATTATCTTTGTCCGATCGAAACAACACCCCCGCCAAAGTTGGATTGGTTTCACCGGTCGAGGCCGCAAAAACCACCTTACTCACCGCGTCCTGTAGTGTCTCTACCATCATTTCAAACACCGGCTCCTCTTTGATCCGCGGAATTATTGGAAATTCATCCGCCGCCAAACCATTGATCTTGGTCGAATAATGATCACTGTTTACCACCACCACCTGTCCGTCCGTACCAATGTCAATATTTTCATCACTATTATTATTAATGTAATCAACAAAAATCCTCGCCGGTATAGTCACCTCACCCTCCTCTTCAATCTTGGCACCCAACCAGAAATTAACCCCCATCTCCAAATCTGTTGCCGACAGCTTCATCCTACCCTGATCTGTTTTCACCAATACATTCCCCAGTATCGGCAAAGTGCTTGATGTAGTTACCACCCTACTCAAACTGTTCAATGCCTTCAAAATATTTTCTCTTTTACATGAAACTTTCATTTTTCACTCCCTAAAGCAATTTTTATATCAACCCCTTTTTGCACCCTCCATATTATATTTATAATACTAATCCATACAAAATACAATCCATGTACCCTTTTTCATTTGTCTTTATCCTATTAAATTAATTGGCGGCGTTTATTAGCTACGTTTACAGATTTTATCAAAAATAAATCATAATTTTTTTACCCACTATTTATTTTATTTATATTAAACTTACCTAGTAATAGTAATAATAATGACTGTGCAAAATGTGTCTAAATTCTAATTTTGATTTAATTTAGCTGATCTTTCACCGTTTTTTGGTTGTTTATAACTGCACAAAAAGCCCTATCATTACATATAACTTTATGTGTACTTTTTTGTATCCTTTTTTGCAAAAATATTTTTTGTCCATTTTTATCTACACTTAACCACAAGTTTTCAACTAAATATACACAGTTTTTACCCACCCCGGTAATCAATATCCATCAACCTTTTGTCCTAGAAACCATCATGTGTACAAAAAAGTGGACAACCCGTGGCACCCAACCCTCTTACCATATAACCATTTGGCAGACAGACCCGAAGCATGCTAATTGTATTTCCAAAACCATTAACTCCATTAGCATATAAAAAAACACGACTCACTCGTGTAAAAAAATATCCAAAAAAACATATATAATTATTAATCATTCATTATTATTTTTCTCTTTACTCCATATAAAGCATCTCTTTAAGTTTGGTAATCGCTGTCATCAGCTCCTCATCTTCCTTCATCAACTTCTCTATCTTCTCATACCCATGCATGATTGTCGTATGATCTCTGCCACCCATAATTGAACCGATCTTAGGGTAGGAAATGCTCAAATCTTTGCGCATAAAATATATCGCTACTTGTCGGGGTAATACAATTTCTTTATTCCTTTTTTTCCCGGTAATCTCCGTTTGCGTTATATTATAAAACTTGGAAATCGTACTAAGTATCTTTTTGTGGGTAACGCTCTGTCGATATGGATTGTTCAAAATAGATCCCAAAATCTCTTCAATCAGCTGCTTGGTGGGTTGTTCATTGTGAATTTGACAGTGCGCGACCAGCCGAGTCAGCGCCCCCTCCAATTCCCGCACGTTGTGTTGAATCGATGCCGCAATTTCTTCATACACCTCCATCTCAAATTCCACCCCGGCCTTGGCCGCATTGTGTTGCAAAATTGCCACCCTGGTTTCCAGGTCCGGCGGCTGTACGTCCGCTATCATGCCCCATTCAAATCGCGAAGATAATCTTTCCTCCAGGGTAGAAATCGCTCTCGGCGGCCGATCGGAACACAATACAATTTGTTTACCGGCTTCATATAGATGATTGAAAGTATGAAAAAATTCTTCCTGAGTCTGCTCCTTGCCAGCGATAAACTGCACGTCATCCACCAACAACACGTCAATTTCTCGGTACTTGTCCTTGAAAGCATTAACTTTTCTGGCCCGAATGGCATTGATCAAATCATTGGTAAAGCTCTCGCTGGGAACATATACCACCTTTTTATCCTTCAAATCCTTTTTGACCTGATTGCCAATTGCCTGCATCAAATGCGTTTTACCCAACCCCACCCCGCCATACAAAAACAATGGATTATAAGATCCACCCGGGTTTTTGGCCACTGCCAGCGCGGCCGCGTGCGCTAAACGATTGTTGCCGCCCACCACAAAATTACCAAAAGTATAGCGACTGGACGGTTTTTCAAAAGAAGTTGTAGTCGGCGCCTCTTCGTCTGGCGCATTTTTTATCTTTATTTTTTTGAACTCGCTTTCTTCTTTTTTGGACGAACTTACTTTATACAATATACTCTTAAGTGTCGGACTTACCGTTCGACAAGTTTTCAAAATCTCCTCATGATATTTATTTTCCAACCATTCTTTGGTAAAAATATTGGCTACCCCAATCACCAGCACATCATCATCATAATCCAAATAGGCGGTATTCTTCAGCCAGGTTGTAAAATTTGCCTT
>JAHJAL010000011.1 GCA_018814055.1 Patescibacteria group bacterium | reverse complement strand
CGGCAAATAACCACATTACCACTTTTCTGGTCAATAGTGAGATATTTCGTCTCCCTCCCACCCGGCTGCAAAATTGTATCCTCGATTAAAGTCATCCGAGGATGTGAATAAACCTCTTCAGATGATATTTTCTTCCATTCCATACTTTTATTTTTATTGATTATATACCTATTTGATATGACCCCACACATGTATCATTTCACCATTGCCATCTTCTTCTTCTCGGTTGGCAATTTCTCAATCGCATATCTCAAAGCCGTCCTGGGCATTTTGGCCTTATTTTTCATGACAAAATCAAAAACTCTTTCCGGATACAATTTACTGATCTCCTTTAGCATCCACCCATAACCTTTCCGCACCAAATCATCTTCATCTTGTAATAACGTTCTGGCAATATTAAAAGCGTTTTTTATTAATTTGTCCTTCCGGTTCGGAAAAATATAAATAACCGCTGCCGCTCTCCTCAACCATCGGTTTTTGGATTTCACCCACTTGTTTGTATAACCAACTTTATCAGGATACTGCGTCAACAAATAACCAAAAGCATGAGTACAAAAATCATCACACTTTCCCCAATTATCAATGTATTTTTCCAACCACTTTTCAAAAACCACAAAGTCTTCTTCTTGATAATCATTCTTTAACCGATAAGCCCAATCAAAAGCAATTGTGGCCTCTTCATTGTACCCGGACAACAATAATTCCTCCGATAAATCAAAAATTTCTTCTTTATCTCTATCCCCCCTGACAATATCAAAATACTCTTTTGCCAATTTTCTAATCCGCGCAGATTCAATATTTCTTGTTTTCACCTTCTCCTTGAAAAACCTGGTATGGTCTTTCCTGTATTTTTGATTCTTCGCTATCTCATCCAGTTCTTGTCGTATTTGTACAATCATTTTATCCATATCTGAATAATAAATAAAATTCCCTTTTGTCATATGCACTTATTAACCCCTGTTCTTTTTTTTACTACATCAACTATATCAAATACAAAAAAATAATTAGAGAAGATCCTTTGCAAAACATGATTTTACTGATATATTATTAACCACAGCTTGGTGGAATTACCCTTAAGCAACTCGGCTCTTTTTGCGTCAAAAGTGTGACCTCGAAGAATCCCGATTTACACATTTATCTGTACACAATTTATGACACAAAAAGAACAGCCCACGAATCGTTTTAGCGACTTTGAAATCAGAGAAAATTTTCTCACTATCCTCAAACAAAAGGGATTTGATATCCCGACACCAATACAGCATCAGGTTATTCCTGATGCTTTACAAGGCAAAGACATAGTAGGTATTGCCCAAACCGGAACGGGAAAAACCCTCGCATTTGGCATACCAATGATTCAACGTATCATTTTTTCCCGAGGACAAGGACTGATTTTGGTTCCCACCCGTGAACTCGCCCTTCAGGTAGACCAAGCTCTCAGAAATATTGGTACTCCATTGAAACTACGCACTGCAGTAATCATTGGAGGAACTTCTCAACATACACAAGTAAAAGCTCTCAAACGCCATCCACATATTGTTATTGCCACCCCGGGACGTTTGGTTGATCTGATAAATCAAAGAATCTACAAACTTGACCAAGTAAATATCATTACTCTCGACGAAGCTGATCGCATGCTTGACGTTGGTTTCTTGCCACAAATCAAAAGAGTGCTGCAAACTGCGCCAAAAAAGCGTCAAACCCTGCTATTCTCCGCTACTATGCCACCATCCATTTCATCGCTCGCGACATCGTTTTTGAAAATGCCACTTCGAATTGAAGTTGCTCCACAAGGAACATCGGCCGAAAACGTTGAACATGAAATATTTGTAGTCACGAAAAACAACAAGATGCGCTTACTCGACTCCCTTCTACAACGATATCAAATCGATACCATACTTGTCTTTTCACGAACCAAACACGGAGCAAAACGCATTACCCGCAATATTCGTAACTTGGGTCATACGGCAACGGAAATTCATTCCAACCGCTCTCAGGCCCAACGCAAAACAGCACTAGATGGATTTACCAGCGGTAAATACCGCGTCATGGTCGCTACAGATATTGCTGCTCGCGGTATTGATGTAAAACACATTTCTCTAGTTATCAACTTTGACCTCCCAGATAATTCAGAAGATTATGTGCATCGTATTGGAAGAACCGGACGTGCCGGCCGCTCCGGAAAAGCCATTTCTTTTGTCACCTCTTCTCAAAAATCCAATGTCAGAAAAATT
>JAHJAL010000051.1 GCA_018814055.1 Patescibacteria group bacterium | reverse complement strand
TAATTCGCATGTATACATGTTGACTTCTCCGGTGATATAGGTGTCGCAGCCAGCTTCTTTCGCGTCTTTTAGATCATTGGTCATCGCTCCTCCACCGGAGGCAAAACAAATTTTGTTTGTATTGTCGGGATTGAATTGCCAGGATTGAGTTTCGACTTCAAGTATTTGGCTGATTTCATTGGATAATTTCTCCAGAGAAGTTGGCTGATTTATTTTTCCGACAAGTTTGCAATAATATCCTTTGATATTGTCAGGACGTGGCTCGGGAGTGATCCCAAAATCAACTTTATCTTTGATGGCCTGATCGACTGTTTCTTCATTGAGATTGGTAGCATAGCCGATAGTCTTGATTTCTTTGTCAAACTGATGAGTGAAGCCGTAGTGTTCGGGATCAAATTCTGGTATTTGGGGCAGTTTGAGTATTTGCCAGAGATATTTTTTTATATTGATAATTTGCATTTTATATAAAAAATAATGAATAATAAGTAGTGGGCTGCGAGTATAAGTTAATGATAACATATGGGTGAATTTAAAATACTTAAACAAAAAACATATTTGGCAATGATTGAAAATTCTGTTGGGAGCCAGATGTTTGCTGAGTTATGGGCAAAAGACGAAAAGGGCGAAACCAAAGATGTGACCAATGGGGGTGAATTGAGTTGTGCAGTATTTGTAACCGGTTTGTTGAAGTTGAATGATATGCTTTCAAATCAAAGTGCGACGGTGGAGGGAGCGGTCAAATTGATGGAGAAGGAGGGTTGGAAATCTGTCGAATTGGATAATATCAGAGAGGGTGACATATTGGTCTGGGAAAGAAAAAAGACTGGTTATACACATGCTCATATTGGATTTTATGTGGGTGACAAAAAGGCGGTAAGCAATAATTGGAAGCTCAGAAGAATTGTGCGCCATGGTTGGGATTATGGGGGGAGGCGGAGGATTATTAAAGTACTGAGGTGGGGAAATGGAATGAATAATTAATAATGAAGAATGAAGAATTGGGATCAATATAATTGTAGAGACGTAGCGGTGCTACGTCTCTCGCGTTGAATATTCGTAAAAAAAGTTTGGATTAACGCGCTTAAAAAGGCCTTGTTATCAATTACATCAGTTCATAGGTAGACTTCTTGCCGTCCGGTGATACTTTGAAATGCAGTCCGATAATTTCCAGTTGGTCGCCATATCTGTCTTTGGCTTCGTTTTTGATAATTTCGAGATGTTTTTGTTGTTTGAAATATAGTTCTTTTGGTGAACAATCAGGATCTAGATGTTTATATGCCCCACAATCATCATGAAACTCGATAAATAATTTCTTTGCGCCTTTCTGGACAAAGTTTTTATCAATATAGTCCCAAAACATATCTTTGGTTGCTTCGTCGATTAGGGCAAGCCCGCTACCAGGATAAAATACGTGGGAAATGTTTTCTAATTGATAATGACTTTTTATTTTTTCGCTGTTGGTAACTGCAATTTTATTGCATCGCATATCTATGCATGACAGATGACCAGCATCAACTTCGTTGATTTTTTCGTCAGTCTCGGTGGTGACTTCAATTTCCTCAAAGACAATATCGGGATACTTTCCTTTGATAGCTATTTTTATAAATTTTAGAAAATTTATTTGTTGCTGATCTGTTTCGTCGTTTCTTTTTACTAGAATAAATTTATTTATGTTGTGGAGAGGGACTGATATCGATATATTTTCAAGGATTTTATTTATGGCGCGAGGCTTGTGTTCGCCATTGTTATCCAAAGGTAAATTATCGAATTTGGGAATAGAATTAAGATCAGGGTTTTTATAATTTTTGCCTAGCTCGTAAGATTTTTTCCATAATACTGGATCCGAAATTATAATGGCGGCCTCAGCTTGGTGCAAATCTTTTTCAAAGTCGTATTCACCGAATTGAATAGTTTCCAAGGAAGTTGTTTCGCGTTCTGGGGCTAGTAGCATAGGGTGTTTATTATTGATTAAATTAAAATAGAGATTATATATTAACAAAATATTAAGGTTTAATGAAGATTTAATTAAAATTGTTTTAATGTGATGCGTAGAGACGCCATGGCATGGCGTCTCTGGCTTGTGATTTTGTCTTATACG
The DNA here is from genome assembly GCA_018814055.1 of Patescibacteria group bacterium. Taxonomy (GTDB): domain Bacteria; phylum Patescibacteriota; class JAHJAL01; order JAHJAL01; family JAHJAL01; genus JAHJAL01. Next base: position 6,883 of record JAHJAL010000051.1, on the reverse strand, counting down.
TGTGATATTTATCAATGACGCGTAATTAAACGCGTTAATATTAATTATATTTTTTCGAAGGTGATTTCGGTGTCGGAAATGATTTTCAACATATATGCTTCGACTTCAACATCGGGGAATTCAGATTGGAATTTGGATTTGATTTCACCTAGGTGTGACGTTTGGCGGTTGGTGGCTTCTTCTCCATCTACACCTTCGATCAAGCGATAACCGCCGCATTTGTCGTGACTGATCAAGATAACTTTTTTGGCATGGTGGAGTTCGAAAGAAGCTGCTTTGATGTTGTTCAGGTAAAGCTGCATACTTTCTGGGCGGGCCAGGCAGAGAGGGCCGCCGGGATAGGTGTAGGGATCAAATTTGGCGGTACCTAGTTCTTCCTCGACAAATTGAAGGGTCTGTCGCCAGAAACGCGGGTCAACGCAGAATACTACGGCAGCGTCAACGTCGTGAAAGTCTTGGAAGGGATAGGTTTTCATAATTATTTAATAGTTGATAATGAATAATAAGGGGTCATTTTGTCGCACAATATATGATAAATAGGGGAGAGGAAAACTTTTATAACCTTGGTCTTTTTCGTTTTTTGTATTTTTGCGCGACTTTGAGGCGGGCTAGTTCTTTTTCGATTTTGGCTGATAAGGCGGCGAAGTCTTCTCGGTCGGCAATCTTGCTTTGGCGAAGTTCTTCGGCCTGTTTCTTGGCTTCAATGGCGCGCTCTTCGAGGATTTCTTCGACTTTTTCAGCGGCATCGGCCAAGACTATGACAGAGGTTTTGGTAATTTCGACAAATCCGCCGAGAACGACCATCGGAATTTCTTCGTTGCCTTGGACAAATCGTAATTCTCCTGGGGACATGGTGGAAATAATTGGAATATGCCCTGGTAATACGGTGATTTCACCCTCGGTGGTTTGGAGAGTGATTTGATCAACCATTTCAGAGAATAGCGTACGTTCGGGGGTAATGATTTTGAATGAGATTTGGGACATGGATATAAAATTACGAATGACAGATTATTAAAGTTATTATTTTTTCTTTTTAATGTCTTCGATTCCACCTTTCATGTAGAAATTGTTTTCGGCAACGTCGTCGTGTTTACCTTCGAGAATTTCTTTGAATCCTTTGACGGTGTCGGCTAAAGAGACATATACACCAGGGCTGCCAGTAAAGACTTCGGCGACGTGGAAGGGTTGAGAGAGGAATTTTTGGATTTTGCGGGCGCGACTGACTGCTACTTTGTCTTCATTGGATAATTCTTCGATACCGAGGATGGCGATGATGTCTTGTAGATCTTTGTAGCGCTGGAGGACTTTTTGAACTTCGCGGGCCACTTCGTAGTGTTCTTCCCCTACTATATTGGGATCTAGAATAGTGGATGATGAATCCAGGGGATCAACCGCCGGATAAATTCCAAGTTCTGATAGGGTTCGGTTTAACACTACCGTAGAGTCAAGATGTGAGAAGGTGGTCGCCGGGGCCGGGTCAGTCAAGTCGTCGGCGGGGACGTAGACGGCCTGCACGGAGGTGATTGAACCTTCCTGAGTAGAAGTAATTCTTTCCTGCAAGACGCCCATTTCGGTGGACAGGGTTGGTTGATAGCCGACAGCGGAAGGCATGCGGCCCAAGAGTGCCGATACTTCACTACCAGCTTGGGTGAATCGGAAAATATTGTCAACAAACAATAAAACGTCTTGTTTCTCAGTATCACGGAAGTATTCAGCCATGGTGAGGGCAGTCAGGGCCACACGAGCTCGAGCGCCCGGCGGCTCATTCATCTGACCAAAGACGAGAGCGGTTTTGTCCAGTACGCCAGATTCTTTCATTTCGTGATACAGATCATTACCTTCGCGGGTGCGCTCTCCTACTCCGGCAAACATTGATACACCACCGTGCTCGGCGGCGATATTGCGGATCAATTCAGTGATAACCACTGTTTTGCCGACACCGGCGCCACCAAAAAGACCAACTTTTCCACCCTTGAGGAAGGGACAAATGAGGTCGATTACTTTGATACCAGTTTCTAGTACTTCTATTTCGGTTGATTGATCAACCAGAGAGGGCGCGGATCTATGAATAGGGGATTTTTGTTCGGATTTGATTTCTTCTTTGCCGTCGATAGCTTTGCCAAGAACGTTGACCATTCTTCCTAACGCGGCATTTCCAACTGGTACAGAGATTGACTCACCGGTATCGGTTACTTCCGTCCCGCGCCGTAACCCATCGGTTGAATCCATGGCAATAGTACGGACCTGATTTTCTCCCAAGTGACTAGCTACTTCTAGTACTAAAGTTTTTTTGTCTAATTTGACTTCCAGCGCGTGATAAATTTCAGGTATTTTTTCTTCGAACTCGCAGTCAACGACCGCGCCGATTACTTTGATTATTTTGCCTTTGTTCATAATGTAGATTATTAGAAAATAATAAATTCACAATTGTCATCCCAGACCGGAAGCGAGGTGCGAGCGCTCAGGCTATCAAGGATCTACGCCGTTGTTATATGCAACAGTCAAACTGAATAGTGGCGGCGGAGATCCCTGATCCGGAGCACGTGATTACACGTTTCCGGCCTGGGATGACAATTTTAATTTTTTAATTGCTTATGGGTAATTTGTTATTTAAATTGCGGCGGCTCCGGCGACGATTTCGGCGATTTCCTGAGTGATAGCGGCTTGTCGGGCTTGGTTGTAGGCAAGAGTGAGTGAGTCAATCATGTCGGTGGCGGCGGAGAAAGCGTTTTTCATAGCAATCATGCGGGCGGAGTGTTCGGAGGCGTCAGATTCGAGGACAGCTTGATAGATTTGGATTTCCAAAATTCTAGGTAGAATTTCATCTAGAACGGCTTGAGGAGATGGTTCGAATTTGTATTCAAGTATGTCTTTGGTTGATTGCTTGTTTTTTTCTTTATCCTTCTCCCCTACTTTTTGGACTTGGCCGAGTTGGTCGTCGGGGGCGGGTTTTAATGGTAAAAGTTGTTTGACAGTGGGTTCTTGTTTGAGCGAAGAGACAAAATCGGTATAAACTAGTAATACTTTTTGATATTTTTTCTCAATGAAACCGTTTAACAATAAGTGAGTGATAGGTGAAATAGTGGTGATGTTTTGTAATAAGTCGGGTTTGTCAAAATCAGCGACAATATCGAAGTTGTTTTTGCGGATGGTGTGCGCGACTTTTTTGCCAAAACTTAGACATTCGAAATTTATTTTCTGCTGGTCTAGCTCTTGGCAAGCGGACAATAGTTTTTTGCCGAGATTGCTGTTGAATCCGCCACACAATCCCCTATTGGATGAGATAGCCAGGACAGCGACATTTTTGACTTCTTTTACCTGCCTTAAAAGGGGGTGTTTGTATTTGATATCAGTACTAGCGATACTTTGAACAATTTCCCAAGCGATATTGGAGTATTCGCGGGATATCAAGACTTTGTCTACTGACCGGCGCATTTTGGCGGCGGAAACCATCTCCATCGCTTTGGTGATCTTCTTGGTATTGTTGATGGACTTGATTCTGCGTTTTATTTCGCGTGATTGGGACATACAATAACTTATAAAGGAAAATAGGAGATAGGTAAATAGGATAATAGATTTAACAATATGGTTTAAGTGAGAGTATTAAAGAATTTAGCATTTTCATGATTTCGCTTAATAGTTTATTGATATAACTATAATGTTTTATTTGACCGTACTTTAAGTATTGGGCGATTTGAAGTTGGGTTTCGAGTTCGGCGCCGGAACCAAAGGATATTTGGATAAATTTTTTGAATTCTTTGGTTGATCCTCTGGAGCGTCCTTCGGCGATATTTGATGGTATAGATACTGCGCATCTCCTTATTTGTGATGTCAGGCCATATATTTCAGATTTCGGAAAATATTTTGTCATTCTATAAATCGCTATTACCAATTTCATCGATTTCTTCCACACTAACAAATCTCTATATGATCTAATATTTTTCATCCAGTCCCTTTTTCCTATTTACCTATTCTCCTATTTCCTATCATCCTTTTCCTCTTTCTCCACATAATCAATGCTCGATTTGAAGGTTTCGATCGCTTCTTTGAGTTTTTTTTCGACTTCTTCGGTGAGTTCTTTTTTCTCGTCTAAATCTTTGAGGAAACCGGAGGGTTCGGAATCGAGGTAGGAATTGAATTCGTTTTGGAAGCGTTTGATGTTGGTGACGGCAATATCATTGAGATAACCGTTGTTGGCAGCATAAAGGATAGCAACTTGTTTGGCGACAGGGAGTGGTGAATATTGTGGCTGCTTGAGGATTTCGGTAATGCGGCGACCGAGTTCGATGGCTTGTTTGGTATCTTCATCCAAGTCAGATCCAAATTGGGCAAAAGCTTCTAGTTCACGAAATTGAGCTAAACTAAGTTTGAGTTTTCCGGCAACTTTTTTCATGGCCTTGATTTGCGCTTTGGAGCCAACGCGGGAGACGGACAAGCCAATGTTTAGGGCTGGTCGGATCCCTTTGTAGAAAAGATCAGATTCGAGAAATATTTGACCGTCAGTGATGGATATAACATTGGTTGGGATGTAAGCTGAGATATCACCTGCCTGGGTTTCGATAATGGGTAAGGCAGTGATAGAGCCACCGCCATAATCTTGGTTTAACTTGGCGGAACGTTCCAATAATCTGGAATGTAGGTAGAAAACATCACCGGGATAAGCTTCACGTCCGGGTGGTCGGCGAAGTAGTAATGATATTTGCCGATAAGCGACAGCATGCTTGGAAAGGTCGTCATAGATTACCAAGACGTCTTTGCCTTGATCCATGAAATACTCACCGATAGCACAACCGGAATACGGAGCGATATAACTAAGCGCAGCTGATTCGGAGGCACCGGCTAGCACGACGGTGGTGTAATCCATGGCGCCGTGGGATTTGAGTTTTTCGATAATTTGAGCGATTTTGGATTTTTTCTGGCCGATGGCGACGTAGATACAAATCATATCTTGACCCTTCTGATTGATGATGGTATCGATGGCCAGGGCCGTTTTGCCGGTTTGGCGGTCGCCGATGATTAGCTCACGTTGCCCGCGACCGATGGGGATGATGGAATCGATGGCGACGATACCGGTTTGGACTGGTTGATTGACTTCGTGCCGGGTGATAACACCGGGGGCAATTTTTTCGATGGGATAAAAAGTTTTGGTCTTGATCTCATCACCGCCGTCTAGTACTTTGCCAAGCGGGTCAACTACTCGGCCGACAATGGAGTCGTCAACGGGAATTGAGAGAATACGTCCGGTGCTTTTTACTTCATCACCTTCTTTGATATCCTCATACTTGCCCATAATCACCGCTCCAACGGTATCTTCATTGAGGTTTAAAGCCACCCCAAATTCGCCGTTGGAAAATTCGACGATTTCCTGGGACATCACTTCGTCGAGTCCGGAAATGATAGCGATGCCGTCACCAATTTCCATGACGCGGCCGACTTTTTCGGCAGATGATAAGTCGTCGATTTTGGCGAATTGGTTTTTTAGTTTGGCGATTATTTTTGATTTGTCGAGTGTCTTGGTCATATTGATATAGTTATTTGAAATATTTGAAATTGTAAACAAATGATTATTAGATGTTCTTCATGATAATTTTTAAAGTATCGATAACGTATTCAGGAAGTTCTATCTTGGCTTTATCTTCTTTGGTTTTTACTTTCAATAGCCGGGATTTGACTGACATATCTATTTTGTAATCACCGATAACGACAATCATACCACCAATTATTTCCGGATTGACTTCCGTTTTGATGGTAACTGGCTTATGGATTTTGGCGGTTATTGTGGTGGATAAAGCTGATATATCACCTAGCGGTTCGGTAGTAATTATATTGACGATTATTTGGTCGGATTGTTGGGAAATGGTTTGCTTGAAAGATTCGACAATGTCTTCTGATTTGCTGACCAATTTATCTTTTTGTATCTGCTGGACAAAATTCTTGATCACACGGCCATGCAACCGAGGAGATGCTTCGGTTAATGATTCATAAAGTGCCTGAGTGTAGGGGGTAATATTGGACATGAGAATTAGTAATTATTAACTATTTACTAATGATTTCCTCTACTGCTTCTTTGACTAATTTTTTGTCTTCTTCTTTGGTGATTTTTTTGCCGAGAATTTTTTCGGTGACGGAGATTATTATTTCAGTTAATTCTGTTAGGGCTTCGGATTGGAGGTTGCCAAGGATTTGATCGGATTGGGCGCGAGCTTTGTCGATAATTTTTTGGGCTTCTTCTTTGGCGGTGTTGATGATGGTTTCTTTTTGGGTGTCACCGCTGTGCTGAGCATCTTTGATGATACCGGTGGCCTCTATTTTGGCTTCGGTAAGTTTGTCTTCGCGTTCTTTGGCAACTTTGAGGAGTTCTTCCTCGATTTTTCGTGAGTCTTCCAGACTCTTTTTGACTTTGGCTTCACGCTCGCGTAGTAATTTCAAGATAGGTTGGTATAGAAAATAATTCAGTACTGTCAGCAGTACGACGAAGTTTAAGATTTGGGCCAGTAGGAGTCGCCCGTCGATGCCAAGTTTGGTGATGAGGTCCATAATTGGTTGCTAATTACTGATTACTAATTACTAGAGGAGATAGGAAATAGGAGAATAGGAAATTGGGGAATATCCTTGTTATCTGTAGACCCTAGCGCGCACTCGCGCGCTCGGGATCAGTGATCTCCGTCGTAACATACAAAAACTATACAAACTTAATGATCAGGGCGATAACCAAGGCGTAGATGGCGATGGCTTCGGCGAAGGCGACGGCTAGGATCATGGCTGACTGAATTTTGGGGGCGGCTTCGGGATTGCGACCGATTGCTTCGAGGGCCTTGGAGGCCATTTTGCCGATGGCAAAGGCGGGCATCATGCCACCGATAGTGATAGTGGCGGCAGTCGC
>JAHJAL010000050.1 GCA_018814055.1 Patescibacteria group bacterium | reverse complement strand
CCAAAGTTTTGGATAGCATATATTTTTCAGCATATCTTTGCAAGCGGTCGATACCAAGTCCTTCGTATTGTTCATATCCCCCGCCGAAAATGTAGAAATAAATGTCTGATGATAGAGCCAGGGCATCAACCACGTTGACCGGTCCTAATCCGGCATGATTCCATCCCCAAAATATATAAATTATGGAAGGATCATATTTGTTGGTAATACGAATACTACCTTCATCAACGACGGTAGTATTGATATTTGCCAGATTTTCCGCCAAAATGGCGGTGGACGATACAATTTTGAAAGTTGAGCCGGGCGGATATTCACCGGAAATAGCGCGATTGAAAAGAGGCAGCTTTTCATCGTTGAGCAAAATATCGTATTCTTCCTGACTGATGCCTTGAGAAAATTGGTTGGCAGAGTAAGAAGGATAATTGACCAGACTGAGTATTTCGCCGGTATTGGGGTCGGATACGACTACCGCGCCGCCGGTGGAGTCAGAGTTATGAACAATCGTTTGTGACAATTGTTCATATATAAATTTTTGCAGATCTATATCGATGGTGGAAACTATATTATCACCCGGTGAGCCGTTTAGAGGAGTAAGGGTGTTGATAATTTTGCCTGAGGCATCGACGATCTGATAACTGGCGCCATTATCCCCTTTTAGTTCTTTTTCATAAAATTTTTCCAGTCCGCTTTTGCCAACTTGGTCAATCGGCTGATATTCGTCGCTTTCGGCTAGAAGTTCGGGTGTAACCAAGCCGGTATAGCCAATTATATGCACACATTCCTGATCACAGTAATATTGGCGAGATGATATATTTTCGATATAAAATCCATTGATGTCCATAGTCTTGATCTGCAAGGCTTGGTCGCGTTCCAGGTTTTGGACTATCACTACTTCATTCCAGTTATTTAGCCCTTCTTTTTCTACTATTTCTCTAATTTTTGTTGTTTCGATACCAGTGAATTGACTCAGCGTTCTGTATTGTTCATACCTATCGATGGCTTGGGAAGACAGCATGGCCGGAATAGTTTTGAGGTCATATCTTGATTTATTGCCGGCGATAATGTTTTGATGGCGATCATAGATCACTCCGCGGGGGGCATAAATAGTTTTGACGTTAATCATGTTGCCTTCGACTTTGGCTAGACTTTCAGCTCCTTTGACAATTTGCAGCTGCCAGAGACGTCCGACCAAAATTAATCCGATGACAAAGGTAAAGAAATAAAAAACAACAAAATAATTTGAATTTCGGTAAGAAATAATTTTGGAAATATCTTTTTGCTTTTTGAGAAGATTGTCTTCACTATCCAGGTTGCCTTCCCAACTTTCGATCATTTGATCATTGGCTGGCAACTGGCGTTTTTTGCGGTCACCGGGAAGTAAATTGTATTTTTGGCCGAAATAATCCATTTTGAGAAAAGTTAATTAATATCGGGAGCGAAATCAATCTTGGCAGCGGATTTATTATATATATGGAAAAGAGTAGATGAAGAAATTACTATCATTGTGTAATGTAAAAGCATTTCCAATAACCCGATTTGGACCAGATAGTTGATTATTTGCCCCGGATCGTAATCGAAGTATAGGTACGCCAAGAACAAAATTGATATTTCGTATAGAATAGATAAAAGAATTGGGACCAAAATATTTATCAAAAACTGATCAGTAAATAACTTTTTGGTGTACAAGGCAATAAATCCGATGACAATAATCACTAAAGGATTGTATCCAAAAACAATACTGGTATTTAGTTCCAATAATACAACAATAATAGCGATTATAGACCAATTTTTTAGATCATTATCTGTCAGCACCAATCCCATAGCCACGCAAAATAGTATATTGATGGTCACATCCTGGATATTGATATGAAAAGGCATGGAGGATTGAAGAAGATAAAGAAAAAAAAGAATAAAAACGGTAATGATTGTCTTGATGTAAGTCATTTTTGTAGATAAAGCGGTTTGATTATACAAACCGCTTGCTTGATTGATTAATTGTCGCTTTTTTCAAAAAATTAATTTTATCGTAAGCGGCCCCCGATAATTTTCAATGATTGGGGTACAATTTCCAGTTCGGCGGGGGTACGAGCAATAACCTCATGGCTGCTCCAAAAGAAAATTGGTTTATCACTACTGATTTTCATTTGATTGGAGTGGAACAAACTGATGTTGTTTTGTTCTATGGTTTTGATATTGTCACCGGTGGAGTAGTAAATATTTCCGGAATCTATCTGATTGGAAAATGCCAGATGAAGTTGATTGTCGATCATACTTTGTCGGATACTTTCCACGTCCTTGCCAAATGGTCGCAGATTGCTGACAATCAGGCCGGTAATTTCTGAATTAACCTGGTATTCTTCTTCGATATTGATATTGACCGGAATTTTGTCCAATCTGCTATTGGTTGGTTTATTACCAAGCAGTTTGGAAAAAATAGATTTTTGTTTGATTTCGGGGGGGATGTCGGGGGAGGATGAGGCAAATATTTCAGTGATGAAATGCTTTTCGTTGACCAAGCCCGTATCCATCAACAATATACGGCGGGCCGCCAATATCTCACAGGCGGCTTTCCAGTTACCCAACCCCAGGGCAGTGGCCAGAACTCCTTCTTCGAGTGGTAGAATTCCTACCGCCATTTTGGTACCGACAATTTCTACGGCTATTTTGTTGGCCAGATTATCTCCCCCGACGGCGATGATAGTACTAAAGCCCTTTTTGATGGCGGCTTTGACAGCATCGGGCGTATCAATCAGATTATCAATGTATCTGAATTCGCCCAGTATATCAAAATTGGTTAGAATTTCTTTGACTTTTGGTTCAATCTTTTCAAAATCTTTCTGGCGAGCACTCTCGATAATGTAGTAATACATGTTTTTGGTAAATTAGAATTTATATCTCGTATACGGGGTCGGTATTTTTTAGTTTGGAGTTTTTGGATTGATCGATTTTTTTGGAGCAGCCGATGAAGTCGGCTCCTTCGTCTATTTTGATGGTGTTGGCAATAACGTCTCCCAATAATTTTCCGTTGGAGGTGATATTTACTTTTTTTGCCCGGATTTTGCCTTCCAACGTGCCGGCAAGTTCGAATTCGGCGCATTCGATTTTGCCCTTGGCGACACCATGAGGGTTGATAATGATATTTTTATCTGAAAAAACGTTACCGTCAGTTTGACCATAAACCAAAATATTGGCGGTACTTTTTAAGTTGCCTGATACGGTGGCATTTTGCCCGATAATAGT
>JAHJAL010000049.1 GCA_018814055.1 Patescibacteria group bacterium | reverse complement strand
CTTGAATTATTGGTGGTAGTATATATTTTCGGTTTCCTCACAATTTCAGCCACCTCGTCTTTGACACCTTTGACCGCCGGTTCTTTTTCGTAAATATATTTCAATGCCAGTCTCAAGGTCTGTGACGGCAACAAGTGTGTATTATCAATTACCAAAGCATTGCTGGGTTTTTTTAGGGGGCTGTGTTCACGGGTAGTATCTTCATGATCCCGGTGAGCAATATTTTGTTTGAGCTCCTTGTAAGAAGTAGCCCGACCTTCTCTGACATGATCTTTGTATCGCCGCCTGGTCCTGGCATCAATCGACGGTTCAAGATAAAATTTGATTTTAGCCTTGGGAAAAACATACGTGCCAATATCACGGCCGGCCACAATCAGATTTTTGTATTTGGCCAAATCACGCTGCATCTTTCGTACCCTTTGCCGCAATCTCTTGTACTTGGCCACTACGGAAACATTTTTGGTCACCTTGTCCGTATACAATTTTTTATTTACATCTTTGCCATCATACAAAACCTTGGCCGCGTATTTGCTCTGGCCACCCTTGTATGGCACAAAATCCAACTCCAATCGATCTTTCACATAATCATAAACGTCTTTCTCACTTTCCACGCCAATACCGTTTTCCAAACACAGATATGTCGCCCACCGGTAATACGAACCGGTGTCCAGCAACACAAAACCCTTTAATTCTTTTTGCAAATTCTTGGCCAATGTCGACTTGCCACCTCCCGACGGCCCATCAATCGTGATGACGTATTTCATAAAATAAGAAGTTTAAAAGTTTAATAATTGTCATCCCAGCATAATATTCGCCCAACTTTCAATTCAAATTATATCTTAAAAAATAACCAAACCAAAAAAATACGATATAACATTGCATAGTATAGATAAGATAAACGCCTTCTGCCATCCAAGATTCAAAACATATTTGATAATTATCGTTTCCGCCAGCACCACCAATATCTCACCGATCAAAACAAAATTATCCACCGGCAAATATTTCGGCAAAACAAACCACAAATAGGGGATAGTGGCCATCGAAGCGACTATCCCGGTAAATAGTATTTTGAATTTTGATAAATCCTTAAAATCTTTTTTGAAAACCAGCCATAATGCCAAAAACAGGACAATAGTTTCAATCACTACCGTCCAAAACAAAGACATCAAAAATAATTTTTCATATGTCATATTACCTCTATTTTATTAAAATTTCTTGTCTTTACCAAGATTAGAATATAATATACATATTAGAAAAATAACAAATTCATCATGAAAAAAACAATCTTCCTCATTATGTTGCTCGCTCTTGGCGGTTGTGCCTCCCCCCCGCCAACCAAAGACACCAAAGTCGAAAAATCAGATTTCAAGACAGAATCCTCAGAAGTTCTGGTGTATTACGGCAAGCCCGGGATCGATTTTGAAGAATCATATCCGGTCCACTATACCGACTTTATTTATCACCCTGATCGGGCAACCATGATGTACAATGATGAAGCGGTATTTAGCACCAAAGATCGATTTGTGATTGACTATGAGAATAGGCGCATCATATATCCCCGGGCCGCCGGCGTCTTCCAACTGGAAATCCTGGACATAGATACCGGTGAAATCACGCTAATCGAACCATTGCAAGCCAGTCACGCCGTATCTTATCGACCGGCCATGTCCGGTAACACCCTGGCGGTCAATGTCGTGGATGTCGGTATTGAGCAGGTCATCAAATACGACCTAAACACCAATACCGAAGAAGCTATCCCCGCTTTTTCACCCTGGGCCAACTGTAAATGGCCGGCCGTAGATCCAACCGAAAAAGTGCACGCCATTTGTCAATCAAAAGACGAATTAGTTTACAAAATTGTTGACGAAGACGGCAATACACCATATCAAACCCAAACCGAATTTTCTTCCCTCATGGCCGGTGCCGCCAATTATTATTGGGTGGAAGAAGGCAAAATTTATCAGCAAAACCGTGATACGGCTGAAAAACAAAAAATAAACCTGGGGGTAGATATTGTCGTTGAATCAATCTATGTGCCAACTTCCGAGCAATATATCGCCGTTATGGGTAAAATGCCCGAATTTTGGACCGTTGGTGTTTGGGTGGTCAGTAACGAAGAATTCACCATCGTCAACCAGGAATACACTCCTTACGGCACACCATATATTGGCCCCCGGTTATCTGACTAGATATTAATAAAATATATAACTCCCCCTCCTATTCTAGGAGGGGGGTCTGTTACTGGTAAAGCTGTATTTTATTTATCAACAACTTCGACACAAAGCAGAGTGTTGTGCCTATTTCTTTTATCAATCTGGCTTCGTATCTTTACCTCTCTTTCAAGTGGAAAAAATTTATCATTACAATTTTTGTAAACTCGCCATTGATAATATTTTCCTCTGCCATTGTTACATTCAAGTAATACCCGAGTATTGTCACAAGATTCAAAGTAATCTACTTCTTTTACAACACCTTCAACTATATCAACCTTTACCGGATTTTCTTTTATCTTGAACATCACCAGTGCCTTATCAAAACTTCTTTTTAATTTATCCATGCTCAATGAAGCTAATTATTCCCAATAATGATTCCTAAAAGCCCAATCCAGAAGCATTTTTGACTCCTGAAAGCGATCGGGGCTGTTCATCACCACACAGATAACGCGGTGGCCATTTTCCTCGGCCATAGTGATCAAAACCTGGCCGGCGTTGTCGGTAAAACCTGTTTTGACGCCCTGGACATTGAGATAGGAATCAAGCAACTTATTGGTATTATCCAAATAATGAACATAGCCACCGTTTAGTGCATGGACGGTATATTCTTTGATATTCACAATCTCAGCAATAATAGGATAGTTGATAATCGCATATTTGGTCAGCAAAGCCAGATCCTTGGCCGAAGAATATTGATTGGAATCATCCAAGCCATGCGGATTAGCAAAACTGGTATTTTCCAGCCCCAATTTGACAGCCATCTGATTCATCATTTCTACAAAATCATTCACCGAACCACCACCTCCCACCCGGGCCAAAGTCAAAGCCGCGTCGTTACCCGATCCAATCAATAAACCTCTTACTACATCAATCAAATATATCTCTTCTCCCGGGATCAAACCCATTACCATCGGCTCAATATCCACATCTTCGCCTTTGATCGTGATTACTTGATTGGGATCAAGCTTTTCCAGGGCCACCAGTGCCGTCATCAATTTGGTTAACGACGCCATCGCTCGTGGCCTGTCCACGTTTTTCTCATACAATACACCACTCGTAGCCACGTCCATCACCACGGCCACTTCCGCTTCAATTACCGGGTAATTCAGCGAGTCCACTATTTGGGGAACATATTTAGGCAAAGTTATTTCCACCGAGGCCACTTCTGTGTTGCCAGCGTTTTCTTTTGTCTCAATTTGGTAATAATTATCAAATCCCATCCGTCCCGCCATATCCAAAACCACCTGATTGGAATTACCTATTCCCAGTAAATCCAGAATAACCATCAAACCGGCCAGAGCAATTTTCGCTGCGTCAATAAACATATCTTTCAATAAATTAACATAAGTCTATTATCCAATAATAATCACTCGATGTTAATACAAATTTAAAAAACAAACACCCTCATAGCATGAGGGTGTTCGCGTATTAAATTTGACAAGGGAAATTCGCTTTATAAGTCTTCAGTCAGATCTTCACCTATACTCACCGGCTTGCCGCCTTCCGGTTCAACAATTTTCATAGTGACACGGGCTTGATTTTTGGCGCCCAGCACTTTGAGTAGTGACCTGATGGCTTTAGCGGTGCGACCTTCTTTACCGATAACCTTACCCATATCAGATGGGTCCACGTAGAGAGTAATCAAAACACCCCTCTCATCAATGGTTCGTTCGGTTCGTACTTTATCAGGAATATCGACGATAGCTCTTACTATGTACTCGATAAACGCCTGATCTTCTCTTAAATCTTCTTCTGCCATTTCATTCCTCTTTTAGATTAATAATTACTGATAAAATAATATCTAAAAACACTAAAACAATAAACTCTCTATTTCATTCGACCTATTAACCAGGAAGCTTATTATTTTGTATTTCGACTAAAAAATAACACAAATCATGCTCTATATCAATTACTTCTTTTCCTCTTTGACCTCATCAGAATCTTGCGCGGCGGCGGGCTCTTCTTGTTTTGCTTCTTCTTTCTTCTCCACTTCCTTCTCTACTTCTTTACTTTCCGGTTTTTCTTCTACCCTCACTTCTTCTTTTGTCCCTTCTTTTTTTTCCTGCTCCTTCTTTTCTTCTTTCTTCTCGTCAGTCTTTGCTTCGAGTTTCTCTTCTGGCTTCTCTGGTTTTACCTCTTGCTTTACTTTTTCCTTGCCGGCTGCTTCACCCTCATCGCCCTGTGCTTTTGCATCTTTCTTTTTCACCCTTTTCCTTTCTACAAAATACTTTATCGGCAAATCTTCTTTTTCTAGTAAACCTTCCTTGATAAAAATCATTCCCACCGTTCGCGAACACCCTGCGCCCTGTCCCAACCAATACTTGGCTCGTTCATGATCAAGTTTGAGTTCCTTGCTCAACGGATCAAAATGTCCGATGAATTCAATCTGTTTACCGAGTGGCGAATTTTTCTTATCTCCCACCGCAATCCGATAAAACGGCCTCTTTTTCTTACCCATCCTGGCCAGGCGAATCATTAACATAGACGTTACCTACAAAATAAACAATTAATAGTTATTCAAACAAATACTATTATATGGGATAAACAAAGTCAAATCAATCACAAAAATAACCTTGGTCCATCCGACAACCCTTCACAAACTCACTTGTTACCATACATTTCTTCCCCTCCATCTGCAATTTCTTTATTTCCAATGCCTTATCAGCAGTGCCAATATACAATTTCCCGTCTTCAACCAATGTTTCTCCCGGCTTCAACTCCATATCTGACATCTCCACCCGGCGTATCTTCAAACATTTCCCGTCTAAATACGTAAAAGTCCCCGGCCACGGATCAAACGCCCGCACCATATTCCAAAGCTCCTTACTGGTTTTATTCCAATCAATCCGCCCATCCTTTTTCTCTATCTTGCCAGTATAGGTCGCCCCCGCCTCATCCTGTTTTCTTGGTTCAATATTTCCATCAATATAGTCCGGCAAAGTCTCTACCAATAATTTAGCCCCTAGCTTTGCCAATTTATCGTGCAAAGTCTCTAAATTGTCATTTTTGAAAATTGGAAATTGAAAATTGGAAATTATATCTCCTGTATCCATCCCCTGATCCATTTTCATAATCGTGATTCCTGTCTCTTTTTTGCCATGAAGCAAGGCATAATGAATCGGCGACGCGCCTCGGTACTTCGGTAGCAGCGAAGCATGTACATTTACACAACCATATTTCGGTATTTCCAGTATCGATTTGGGAATTATCTGTCCATAAGCTGCCACTACAATAATATCCGGTCCCAGTTCCCGGATTTTTTCCACCCATTCTTCATTTTTGATCTTGTCCGGCTGAAAAACTTTCATATTATTTTCCTCCGCCAACACTTTAATAGGGGACTGATGCACACTTTGCCCCCGCCCCTTTTTCCTATCCGGCGCTGTGAAAACCCCTACTACATCATATTTTTCCTTTATCAATGCCCGCAGCGACTTCACCGCGAAATCCGGGGTACCCATAAAGATTAATTTTGTTTGTTTGGGGTTCATGTAATAAAAAATACAAAAAATATTAGAAGTGTCATTCTGAACCCTAAGCGACGTTAGCCTTTGGTTTCAGGATGACAAATATGCTACGATTATTTGTTAATTTTTTTCGTATCATAATCTTTCAACAACGATTTATCTGAAATCCTGTCAATAAACAAAACTCCATTCAAATGATCAATCTCGTGCTGCAGTACTCGTGCCATCCAACCATCTGCCTTTAATTTCAAATGCTCTCCCCTCTCATCCTGGCACGTCACCTCCACCTCTCTGGAACGCATCACCGAACCAATCTTACCCGGTACGCTCAAACAGGCCTCATCCATCAAAACAGTCATCGCCGACATTTTGGTGACTTCCGGATTGACCAGTACCATAGGCATCGGCCAATCACGCGGATTATCTTCCTCCTTGTCGACATTTATCGCAATCACCCGCCGGTCTTCACCCACCTGAGTAGCCGCCAATCCGACACCATCATATTTAATCATCATTTCCACCAGCTTTTGTGAAAAATCCTTTAATTCATCATCAAAAACCGTCACCGTAGCGACAGTATTACGTAGAAAATTATCTGGGAGAGTCAAAATTTTCATGAACCTATTCTAACAGAAAAACCACGAAAAAGCAATTATACGCCCCATATGCTCCCCTTCTAGGGCACAGGAGGGGCTGTACGAATCAATTCATATATAATCGATTCTATTTCTTTTTCTTGAGCTTCTTCTTACTCTCCACTTTCTTTTTGGCCGGTTTTTTCTTGCTCGTCTTTTTGGCTGCAGTTGATTTCTTTACCCGCTCTGTTACCGTCTTCTCCGGTTGAGTGGTCTTTTTTTCTTTTTTATTTGAATCATTATGCATCAATTTGGCCGCAACCGAGATCGATGTCAATAATTCCACAATTTTATCAACCTTGATATTCAATACCTCCAACTGTTTTTGATAATCTTGTTGACCGTCCTTTCTACCACCATCTCGTTTTTCCCACTTCTTACCGCCACCAAAATCCCGCCTTTTGTTTGATGATCTGCCGCCACCGCCTCTATCTTCAAAACAACTGCTGCAATAAATGGGTTTATCACCGGTCGGCCGAAACGGCACTTCACAATCATTTCCACACTCATCACACACTGCCTGGTGCATCTGTTGTGGCCGTCTGTTACTTCTCCCGCCACCTCCACCACCAAAACCGCGTCCCCCGCCACCACCTCTATTGCCGTCTGACTTTTTTACCCAATATCCATTTCCCATAGTATTTTTTCCTATTTAATCATATTACAACGAGCTTGAGTATATGTCTTTTCCCGGTGAATAGCAATAGAAACTATTGATATCTTACTGATTACACAATCCTTCCTTTTTCTCCTTTGACAATCTCTTGATGCGATACTCTTCCCTCATCGCCTCCACCTTGCTGTCCATCCCGCGCGCATACATCAATTTGACCGGCCGTCTGCCTCTGGTATATTTCGCGCCCAACTCAGACGAGTTATGCTCCCCAACCCGTCTTTTTATATCATTCGTAATCCCGGTATATAATGTCCCGTCAGAACACTTCAAAATATATACATACCACATATCATACGGTTATTTACTACCTTCAATATATCCTATTTTTCCTATCTTATATCAAGTGTTCCCGTTCGCCATATAGAGACACTCTAAATTGGGAATTGTCAAAATTGCTATTGTAAAACTTTTTTTGCGGAATTCGAATCATGCGATCACATGCTTGGATCGCATCCAATATTTCACCTCTAATGCGAATGTATGCATAATGGCTAAAACTACTGTTTTTTCTCTCCCCGCATTTTTCTATTGCTTTCAGAAGCCCTATATAACCGTATTGAACCAGATCTTCAAAGGTCATCGAATCTACGCAGTGTTTATATCGATTGGCAATACTTTTTACCATTCCTCCCATATTCGATACCAACGCTTCCAGTGCAATCTTATTCTGACGATTTCTACGGTACGCTTTTACCAATTTCCACCTCACTCCCTCATCCAAACGTTGACGCATCTCAATATTTTGCTGAATGAATTTAGAACTAGAGTAACGGGAAAATGGAAAAATCTCTCCTTCTTTCATTAGTTTATTGACGCGATCTAATTCACCGTGGGGTATTAAATATTTATCAAATAAAATCGATTCAATTTTATGATTTTTAAGTTGATCCCTGACTGTTCCCGGATTGATTCCAATTTTCTGAGAAAATTCAGCCAAAGAATAGTAATTACCCATTTCGATTGGCGAATTATCAAGTTTCATTCTATTGGCTGATCGCTGAAAACTACCTTCTTGGTGCATCTTCCTTAACTTGTCTTCAGTTGACTTGGGCACATATATGCCCTTGCTTAGAACATAATAATCCAGATCATGATTAATCAGTCCATTATATAAAGCTTTGCGACTAACTTCAAATTCTTTGGATATATCAGCAATATTTCGTTGAGATTGTTTTATCTCTGCCTGCTTCTGGTCATTATTGAGTAGGCGTAGTTTCTCAATTACCGGATCACCGGCCAGACCCTGAACTGCCCTTTTGTCAATAAACAAATAATGACCAATCTTTTTGATCTCATATTTCCGAGATTTACAGAGGTTTTTCAAGGTTCTTTTCTTGATGCTTAGGTGTACACTGGCTTTTTGCAGTTGAATTAGTTTTGTATATTCTTTGCGCCTATCAGGATTAACAAAGAAATCCCGCCCAAATCTCCGATTGGGAATAATGTTTTTGTTTAACAATCTCCGAACTGTATTCAAAGAAAGGTCGAGTGCCTCACTTACCTCTTTGGGTCTGGACCAACTATTTCTACAAACCGCTTCATATATCCAGCCCACTGTCTGCTTTAAGTCCAATACTTGTTTGCCGGATAAATCCTGGACCCATTTATATTTCCGTTCCACAACATTTCTAACATTTTCAGCATTTTTTGCATAGCCGTTCAAAGCACCATACTCACAAATCACGTTCTTTGAGAAACAAATTGAGTTTTGGTATATGAAGTTTTTTACCTGATCAAGTGTAAACTGATAATAATACCCCTTAAACACACCAGGATAAATCCAGGCTTTTTTTAACATTTTTAATGCTTGGACATGACCTTTTCCCAACAAAAAACAGATATCTTTCATAAGATATATTTTTTTCTTGGGTAATAAATTATGAGCAACTTGGTATGCACGTCTAATTGCGCAATCTTCAGTAATATCCTCGTCACAACTTTTGGAAATATCATCAAGGATCTGAGTTCGTATTTCATCTATCGATAGCAGATCTGAAGTTTCCTGAACCTTTTCAAGCCTTTCAAGATATTTTTGGCTGTTACTTTGCCCCTGTTTATCATCCAAAAGTTGTTCATGTCGCTCAAAATAGTTTTCGATAGTCATTTTTTGTGAATAATCAATTTTTAGCATTGTACCTAAAAACACCGATTAAAACAACAAAAAACAGACATTTATGCCTGTTTTAAAAAATAACATGGGCGAGGCGAGACTCGAACTCGCACGGCGGTTAAGCCAAGGGATTTTAAGTCCCTCGTGTATACCAATTCCACCACTCGCCCTCTCAGCGGAACCAATCCTCCCCGCTACAGGGAAGCCGGCAGTAGCCGTCTTTCCTTTCG